>JBBRJE010000053.1:0-12449 GCA_038219845.1 Bacteroidia bacterium | reverse complement strand
ACTCTTTGGGTGACTGACGACGCAAATTTATTGCCTCTGCGGGTTCAGGCTAACCTTGCCGTTGGTTCTATAAAGGCTGATATCACCAAATGCAGCAACCTCAAAAATAATTCTGATGCGTTGGTGAAGTAATTTCGAATAAATTATTTGATGATCAGGAACAGTTTTAAAAATTCTATCAAACCGATAATAGTTCGTGATTATGAATTTGACGGGAGATCTTAGCAAAGCTTTTGGTTTCAAACACATCTTTTAATAATTCGATATGCTTCTGACGATGGGCATCGCTGCTGACATAATATATAAGGTTTTTCTCTGCTAATTTCTCTGCCGTCCTTTTCTCCGCATTACCATAATAACCTACCAGGGAAAGTAGGTTGACCTGTAGATGACATCCCTGGGCCACCAGCTTTTCATAGATATCGAAATGATCATGGTAGAAGCTATACCTTTCGGGATGTGCCAATACGGGCTGATAGCCAGCAACCTGGAGATCGAAAACCGTTTCAAAAAGATTTCTCGGTTCATTTACATAGGAAATCTCAAAAAGGATTTTATTCCCGCCAAAAGGAAGCAGGAGCCTGTTCTTAATTTTATCTTCAAACCATTCATCCAGGTAATATTC
Organism: Bacteroidia bacterium; assembly: GCA_038219845.1. GTDB lineage: Bacteria > Bacteroidota > Bacteroidia > UKL13-3 > UKL13-3 > CAINMV01. Next base: position 11,824 of record JBBRJE010000053.1, on the reverse strand, counting down.
CGCGGTTGCGTCCAGCATTAAATCAATATTCCGCTTCTTAGCTTCTTCTCTTACAAGATGTAGTTTCTCTAGGATCATCTCCGGCGTATTTTTGTAATAATCACCCATCACATGAGGCGACATAATTATGTGGGTATAGCCGTAGTCATGCATTTGCTTAATCAGGCTCATGCTTTCTTCAAGTTCAACACAGCCGTCGTCGAGCCCCGGTAAAAAGTGAGAATGAAAGTCCACAGTAAGAGGCAATGCACTTTCAAAATCCCGATTCTTATTAAATAAGTTCCACATATTTATTCGCTGATAACCAAATCTCCATTTTTATATTCGTAAACAAGATCACAGATTTCAAATACCTTTTTCTGATGAGATACAATAATAATGGTTTTTCCACTTCGATGCTCTTGTTTTAAAATATTCAATACCAGGTTCGTTGATTCTGTATCGAGCGAGGCGAAAATCTCATCAAGCACAATCACCGGCCTATCGAAATAGAGGGCACGGGCCAGGGCGATAAACTTTTTTTGGCCACCGGATAATTTATTACCTGATTCTCCGGCATTAGAATTCACGGTGGTAAACAGGTGGCTGATTTTGTTGAGCTCCAGGATTGTAATTATATTTTCAACTCTTTCGGTATCGCATTTGGCAGCTTGCGATAAGCTTATATTTTCCTGTAAAGAGGCATTCAGAATAAAGACATCCTGGCTGATATATGCGAACAGTTGTGCATATTGATCCCGGTTGTGTTGCATAATCTCGAGTTCATCAACATAAATATTACCAGAGCTTGCCGGTATTAATTTCATTAAGAGCTGAATAAAAGTTGATTTACCTTCACCAGTATTGCCATAAATTCCAATGCAGGTACCTCTCTCAATAATTAAATTTTTAATACTACAAACCTGATTCCCTTCAAAAGCAAATTTAATATTTTTCAAAACGATACTCTTTTTGAACTGTATCTCAATTATGGATTTTGAAAAAGTGTTGATGTCTTTATAACGTGACAGGACTTCTATTGCGAACCAATGGTTCTTAATTCGGAGCATTGAACCGAGGCTGCGATTCACAGAAGGCAGCAATCGGAATGCTGCTGCAACAAAAAGGGTAATATCGAAAGACAGTGAATCTGAAGTTCCTGATTGTTTATTGAAAAAATAGATCAGGCAAAATGCCAGCACTGCGAATATCTCCATCAATCGTGGGGGGATGCTGTTCAATGTAAACACTTCAGCATCTGTTGCACTAATCTTCGCCTGGTAGCTACTAAAAAAGTTCTCGAAATATTTTTTCCGGTCATACAACACCGCGTCATGATGCGCCCTGATACTCTGGATCAATGCGTCCTGGCCCTTCTTCACATTTGCATTCCGAATCTCACCCAATGTTTGGATTTTGTTTTTAATGCCCTGATAGCTGAAATATGCTGCCGGGGCGATAAATAAGAAGAGGAGCAGGCTAATGTAAAAGGAAGTGATGGCAAGAAACAGAAGCATGAGGATTAATACGCTGAGCTCGGTTAGCAGCGTTATATATCCTAATATTACGCCATTGGAAAAAGAATTCGGAACATACATTATATCGCTTATCAATGCCCCAGTTTCGTTCTTGCGGAAAAAAAGATCATCCTGTAGGTATATATGCTTAAACACCCGGTGGCTTTGGAAAAGAGCTTCATTGAATGCAAAGCCTGCCTGCTTGCTGGTGAGAATAGTGCTAATGATGTTTTTAATAATAAATAGAACAACCAGTACCAGGGCGGATATCAGCAGTGGGATGATGCCAACTGACAGTGCATCTACCATAATATAATGGAATAAATAAACAAGTAATGCAATTCCGAAAACATCAAGCAAGGCGCCGGTAAGCGAGAACCAGAACATCTTATTTAGTGTTCGCAATCCCTGCGGACTAAGCAGGGACCTAATAGCAGCGCGGGTTTTAAGCAGTAGTGAAGTTTCTGACAAGGAAATCAATTTTAAGCGAATTTAATTAAATTGTGTCAGGGTGATTAACATGTATTAAAATTTAATGCCTGTTAAGCGCTGTTAAGCAATATTTTGTGGCATAGCAATTGGCAATGATTAAATATCAAAGGCATAAATATTATCGCACAACTTGTTGGAAAGCCTTTGCAGTAAAGCATTGCAAGAGGTGCGATTAAACTTAAACGATTAATTTTATTCGTCATGAAACTCAACCTTTACATTCTTGCGATGGCATTCATTGCCAGCGTCACTGCCCGGGCCTCATCATTTTATTTGCATTTTGATCGTCCTTCAAATTATACCGTAAGCATCGATGGGTATAATTACCAGGTTAATGGTCTGTCTTTTAAAAGTCCCGATCTTCAACCAGGCCGCCATAATTTAAGCATAACATCCTTTGCCATGCCGGTAAATCAACGGCGCAGGCCTATGCAGGTAATGTTATATAATGGTCCGCTGATGGTTCGCGAATTCAGCAACATCTTCGCTTCTCTTGGCTACCAGGGATTCCATATCGACAGGGTCATTGCAGAGCGCCAATACGATAATCGATGCCGTCATTCCAATGATTACAGATATAATGATCAGGGAGAGTCGGGGAATGATGAGGATGATTATTACAACAATAATTATAATTATAACGACAATAATAATAATTGTAGGGACAACAAAAATACCAACGGGCGGGATTACTACGGAAATAATAATACTGAGGATTATAGTGGAAATAATTACCTGTATATGAATACCCGCGATTTTGATGCCTTCAAGCAAAGTATTATGAATTGCTCATTCGAAAGTACCAAACGAAATATAGCCATGAGCGGCATATCGCAAAACCAGCTTAGTGTTTACCAGATCAGAGAGATTATCCAACTTTTTACCTTCGAGAGTACAAAGCTGGAAATTGCAAAATATGCGTTTAACTATACCAATGATAAAAATAAGTACTATATACTAAATGATGCCTTCTCTTTTGATAGCAGTAAAGATGAATTGGCGCGTTTAGCAGGAAGCCGGTGATACACAACCTCTGAAAACAAGGGTGTTTTTTTATTCAAAAACCCGCCGCTCACGAAAGTGAAGGCGGGTTTTTTGATTTATGGCTATCAGCTTTCTGTTACTCCTCATCGGCGGACGAATTTGAATAATTATAATTTCTATCATTATGTTTTCGTGATTTTTTAATAATACGCAGGGCCTTATTCAACTGTTCATCCAAAGGCAGGTTTTCTTTCAAATCTGTACCAGTTAAACTGGTAAGCAGGTCATCGAAATCATACCGGGTGCTGTCTAAAGGCTGCAAACCTGCAATTCCAATTTTCCAATCATCCTGTTTTTTATCGGTTTTGTATTTATAAAAATAAACTTTTCCTGTTTTAAATTTGAATTCGGTAATCACCGATTTTAGAAATACGAAAGTATCAGGAGTTGAGGCGTAGGAGCTTGTCGAATTCAGAAGATTGCTCCTTGCCATTTGTTCCTGGGAAAGAAACTTAACCGGGAAATTCCCGGATTTATTCATACTTCGGAGGCCTAGGTACAATTTGCTTCTTAAGACATCTATCGATGCCAAAGTATCAATAATACTATCGGCCACAGGCTTATTGTTTTTTATAAAAAGTAAAGCAAGATTTAGTTTCAATTCATTCAGGGGAAGGAGCATCAGCTTGCTCAAATATTGTTTCACATTGGCATCCTTTTCCTCATATGGCAGAAGCAGAATGGTGAGGTCTTCGAGCCTGGAATTTTTATAATAGCCATTCGTATTATAATTACTGTAGTTTTTAGTCTTTAAATCTTCTTTAGTGATATTCCTTTTCTGTTCCGCCCTGGCATCGGCTAAAATTTGTTTATAGCTGTTTTCATATATACTATAATTGATATAGTCAGAATCCTTCAATAATGATAATAATCCATATACCTTATATTTATATTCATCGAGAGCGCATAAGTTTAATAGCCCGGGATAGAGCCCTGCAGCTAATTTAAGCGTGTCATTAAGCAGGTAAAATATATCCCGTATTTCGCTAATATCACTGCTCAAAGGAGTTTCTTTTAATATCAATTCGTCAAATGTTTTTATGCTTGCTTCAGTTTTTAAGCGGGCCAGCACTTTTAAATAAGCCAGCTGCAGGGCCGCCGTATCAACACATTTATTGTATTCTTCCTTCACAAAAGGCAGAATTGTTTTATTCTTTCTCAGGTATCCGAGTTCATTAATAAAACGGATTTTTATTTTCATGTAATCGTCACCTTTTGGAACCGATTTTATCGCTTTCATTAGCTTGGGTGCATCGTCAGTAAAAAATACCACCTCTGAAATGCTCTCCTTAGCCTGAGCACTAAGGCTGCTGTCGCTGCTATAATAATTAGCGAAAAGGGTATCCGCTACAGGTTGAAATAAACTACTCCCAATTGTTGTATCAGCAAGTCTGAAGGTGTTAAAGAACGTTCGTACGAATTCACTTTCCCCCGAGATGCTATCGAACTGTGTGGAAACGGTATAATGTACATGTCCTTTAAAGATGGCCAACCTTCTGATGCAAATCATCGAATTGGTATCCGTGTAAAGGATCTCACTCTTAAAAACAGGAGTTGAGGAATCATTTTTCCGGTACTTCACAATAAAGGCATCGGGATTCATATTGTCTTCCACATAGGTAAAAAACAGCGCAGTGTCTTTATAGTTTCGGTATTTTTTAAAGCGATGATACTCTACAAAAATTTTCTCACCTGTTTTTTTATCTTCAAAAATTTTGCTCCTGTCTTCATCATAATAGGGTTCATTTTTATGGGAGTTGCTATTATTATAGTAAGAATTATAGGATCTGTGATCTTCCAGGGGGTTCATGGGTGTTGTCACCGTATAATAGAGTGTTGAATCAGTGTAGTTTTTAAATCCTTCATATTGATAAGGTTTGTATTTGAAGCTTTCAAAAAATTCATCCACTTTTCTTTCTTTGTTTTTGTAGCGCGCTGCGATAAGATAGTAATTCACACCATGCCGGGTATAGCGGGCATGGGTAGTGCTGCTGTCAAAATTTCGATACCATACATCCAGTGCCGGGTAATTATTAAACACAAGGAAAGTGCGTTTCAATTCGCGCAATTGGTTTGGAAATGAGGAAGCAAAGCCATTGTCCATAGAATTCAATTCTGTGGTGTCTTCCTCTAAATAGCCATAGTTATGGAATGTTTTTTTCATTATCAGGTAGGTACTGCCATTCTCATCGTAAGAGATATAGTTCTCCCCAAAACGCGCATCATGAGAGAAGGTGGATAAATCCAGAGGTTGGGTTGGAAAAGCCACTGTAAACGATGCTTTATTGAAATTAGAAGTTTTATTATCAGCATTATTATCCGGAGTTCTTATCTTTATTGAAGTAAAAAACTTCTCGCCCTCTTCCCCATTAATAAAAGTTCCGTTACCACCGGCCTTAAAAATAATAACTTCCAGCGGTGTTATAAATATCTGAAACCGGTGCATATCTCCGCGGCTGGTGCGGGTTGTGATGTCATATCCGTTATATCCGTCTTTCCGAATGGCTTTCTTTTTGGTGACCTTTCCTGGAATGGTTTCATACAGGATGCTGTCGAGTTTTTTCAATACATAATTTTCATCCTGGCCCCGCATGGATGCATAAGTTTTAATGCGAGTTACCAGGTAGAATGCCCCGTTAACCATATCCGCAAACTGGTGTTGGTCGAAGCCATCATAATCCGGGAAATGATAAAGCTTTCCGGGCAGGTCCACTTCAATAAGGCTATCGGTGGTGTATTGTTTGCTAAAATTCAGATGGATAGTTTTATTTTCGATTTTATTTTTCTCCAGGCTATTGCGTTCCCCCATATATACCGGCCGCATGCTATAGCCGAGATCGCGCAATTGCTTTATTACACCCCTGTTGCCCGGCAGGTGCGCGCAACCTACACCCAAGAAAAGGGGCGATTGTTTCACGATACTATCAATGCTTTGCACCATATTCTTGTTTCGTATATAAAGAAATTTTTCAAGGAATGCATCGCTGAGGAATTCCATTTTGGTTATTGAATCCATCATGTCGAGATCACCCCGGCGATAGGCGTCATTGCTGGCAGTGCGGGTATCCTTATTCATATCGTTCCGATACTTTCGTTTGTTCTTATCGTTCGACATATCTTCATAAGCTTCAGCTACCAGCTTCTCTGTAAGATCGAAATCTTCGACGCCGGTAAGTATCTTACCATATTTTTTTCCCGTTTGAAAAATATACATGTCCAAAAAGGTATTCTCCTCGAAATCCATATTCTGCATATAGCTCCGATAAAGCATTCCGTTAACCATCTGAGGGTCTTTATTTAGTGCTATTTTGAGTATACGGTCGTAATCATAGATCCTGAAATCAGCCGCGGAAAGCGCATTGCTGGAGGTGCTGGTATAATTAGTATTCCCTTTATAGAAGTTACTCCGGGTAAAATCATCCTGCCAGTTTTCAGGATTTGTTTCTAATGCTATTACATCAACATTTTTAATTGCGAGATAGAAAGAATCACCAAGATGGAAGGCAACCTTATCGCTTACATGCATGGTGCCATACAGGTAGGACGGCCTTGTGAGTCCATTTCCGCTTATCTCCCATAATAAACCCTGGTACTTTACCTGGGCATAATTTAATATAATTGAAAACAAAAGAATAGCAAGGGATAAAGTTCTCATTGAATATAATTTATAGCTCTTAGAGAACGTAAATAAAAGTAAAATAGTTTAGAATTAATAACCTTCACCCTCATTTGCGGAAAATGGAACTCCTGATGCTTAAAACGCTAATAAATCGGTTTCAACGGGTTTCTAAGGATAAAAAGGACCTGTCAATCCAGGAGATGGAAATTTAGGAATTTATTTAATTAATTTAGCGTTCTAATTCGAATTATTAAATGAACAAAATTATTTTTTTTTTAAGCTTTGGAATTTTATTCATGGCTTGTGCTAATCCAAACGATCCTTCAGGCGGACAGGTGAGCAATGAACAGGATATGCTGATTTATGGCAGGAAAATTTACGAGAACCAATGCCAGCTCTGCCATGGTGAGAAAGGGGATGCGGCTATAGGTGGCGCATCCGATCTTAGATATACAAAGCTGAATGAATCGAATATAGGGGACTTGGTATTCCATGGAAAGGGCGCCATGCCTGCTTTTGAAGAAAAGCTTGGAGAGCCCGAAATTAATGCTGTAGCGAAATATGTGCTATCGCTTAAGAAAAAGTAATTAAGGAATTAAGGAATTAAGGAATGAAAGAATTAAGGAATGAATACAAAATACAGAATACGAATGAACAATATATTTTGTATTACTTACGCCTTATGCCTTTTTAATAAGCAATACTCTCGAAGTATTTGAGAATATGTTCTTTTAAAAATAACTCCTGCTCCATGAGTTCCATTGCCGGGTATTGCTTTAGGGCCTTGAAATGTGGCCAGCCATCATCATCGGTTCGCTCTAGCTCATAATAGCCGCTTAATGCAAAGACGGTGCAGTGGGCTACATGAAGAAGGTTCATTTTTTCTTCCCTGTCGTAAGCAATATTTCCTTTACCAATGGCATTCATCCCGATGATAAAAAGTATGGCATCGAGGCTGGGCTGTCGTTTAAACTGTTCCTTTAGCCTCGTTTGCAATTCTTTGAATTGAGCTTGTATTTTATCTTTATCCATAAATTTATTATAATCTTTAGGTTTCTTTTCTAAGGCTCACTTGCTGCACTAAGTGATATACTGCATCACGCAGTTCATCCACATTGGTTTTTTTCAGTGCACTCATAAATACCACGGGCATATTTTCTTTCGCCATATAGGTGTTGTGCAGGTTATAACGCTGGTCTTCGGTCATGGCATCTGTTTTATTGAAGACAGTGAGAATGGGTTTTGTATGCGCACCCAATTCCTCGATTGTTTCTCTTACCGTTTGCATCTGTGCTTCATATTCGTTGCTGCTGAGATCCACCACATGAATTAAGGCATCGGCTTCACGCACTTCATCCAAGGTGCTTTTGAAGCATTCAATCAGCTGGTGGGGGAGCTTGCGGATGAAACCCACCGTATCTGTTAAAAGAAAGGGGGTAGTTTTTAATACTACTTTACGCACGGTGCTATCCAATGTACTGAATAATTTATTTTCAGCAAGAATATCAGCTTTACTCAGTAAATTCATGATCGTGGATTTCCCCACATTGGTATAGCCCACCAAAGTGAGGCGTGGCTTATCCTCCCGGTCTTTACGCTTGATCTGGCTCTGCCTGTCGATGCTACGGAGCTCCTCTTTTAACAGTGCGATACGGTTATTAATCACCCGTCGGTCGGTTTCAATTTCTTTTTCTCCTGCGCCTTTCATTCCTATCCCTCCTTTCTGGCGGCTTAAGTGTGTCCACATATTGGTGAGGCGTGGAAGGAGGTACTGATATTGCGCTAGCTCCACCTGGGTTTTAGCCTGGGCACTGCGTGCATTTTTGGCGAAGATATCTAGGATAAGGCGGCTCCTGTCGATCACTTTAACATTAATATTTAAGGGATCCGGGTTCATCTCTTTTTCAATATTTCTTGTTTGTGCAGGAGAAAGTTCATCATCAAAGATAACAATATCAATTTCGTTTTCCTTGACATAAGTCACGAGTTCCTGGAGTTTTCCTTTGCCTACATAGGTTCCCTGTTCAGGCTTCTCGATACGTTGGATAAATCGTTTTTTTGTAATGGCGCCGGCAGTTCGGGCCAGAAATTCCAGCTCATCCAAAAATATATTGAGCTGCGGTTCCTTATCAAGCTTATTGCCCACTGAAACCAAAATGGCTGATTCCGCTTTGGCGCGGGTATCATGTGTTTTTTCTCTGGTCATAATTTAGAATTCAAATTTTCCGAATTCACTTTCAATGGTTAATTTTTTTGTTTCTGATGCTTCTACTTTTCCGATGATCTGCGCTTCAATATTAAATGTTTTCGAAATTCCGATCAGGTCTTCTGCAGTAGTTTCATCGGTATAAATTTCAAGGCGATGACCCATATTGAAAGTGCTGTACATTTCCTGCCATGGCGTATTGCTCTGAGCCTGTATGGTTCGGAAAAGGATGGGAACGGGCAGCAGGTTATTTTTGATTATATGGAGCTTGTCGACGAAATGGAGAATCTTGGTTTGTCCGCCGCCGCTGCAATGAATCATCCCGTCGATGTTGTTACGGTAATTATTTAAGATCTCTTTCACCAGCGGGGCGTAAGTTCGGGTAGGGGAGAGCACCATCTGTCCTGCATTTAAAGGAATTCCTTTCACTATATCTGTAAGCAGTAAACTGCCGGTATAGGCTACCTCGTTAATGGCTTCATCAAATGTTTCCGGATATTTTGTTTTATAGATAGGGTCGAAAACATCATGCCTGGCGCTGGTTAAACCATTGCTACCCATCCCGCTATTGTATTCGTTTTCATAGCTGGCCTGGCCATCGCTGGCAAAGCCTACTATAACATTCCCGGGTTTGATATTTGCATTATCGATGATATCATTTCGTTCTACCCTTGCGGTAACTGTGCTGTCAACAATTATTGTGCGAACCAGGTCACCGAGGTCGGCCGTTTCACCGCCGGTATGATGGATATCAATTCCGAAAGGCTTTAATGATTCTATGAATTCATTCGCTCCACTGATAAGGGCTGCCAGCACCTCAGCAGGGATGAGCTTCTTATTTCTACCTATGGTGGAGGATAGCAGGAACTCATCTGTTACACCCACGCAAAGAAGGTCATCGATATTCATTACAATGGCGTCGATGGCAATATTTTTCCAAACGCTGAGGTCGCCTGTTTCGCGCCAGTAGGCATAAGCAAGGCTGCTCTTGGTTCCAGCGCCATCAGCATGCATGATATTACAGTAATTTTCATCTCCCCCAAGGTAATCGGGAACGATCTTGCAGAAGGCTTTTGGGAAGAGGCCTTTATCAATATCTTTTATGGCAGCGTGTACATCTTCTTTTTGTGAAGAGACACCGCGGGCTAAGTATTTATCGGTCATTGGTAGGCAAAGTTAGGGAATTTGTTATTAGTTGTCAGCGGTAAGTTTTGGGTGCAAGGCGTAATGCGTAAGGCATAAGGGGCAAGGCATAATGTGTGAGTGCACAAAAAAACCCTGCTCAGTAAAGAACAAGGCTTGATGCGTTCAATTTCACTATTAAATTCCCCGCTTTCTCTTTTCGTCTAATTTTATCTTGATCCTCTTATTTTATTAAGATAAAAGGATGTGTTTTATGCTATAGCTGTTTCCTTAGCAGGAAGAACAGATACATAGGACTTGTCATTGGCTTTCTTCTGGAATTTTACAAATCCATCAACCAGTGCAAATAAGGTATGATCTTTTCCAATACCTACACCTACGCTTGGGTGGTGCTTGGTACCTCTTTGGCGAACGATGATATTGCCGGCAATGATTGATTGACCGCCATATATTTTTACACCAAGGCGCTTACTATGTGATTCGCGGCCGTTTTTTACGGAACCGACCCCTTTCTTATGTGCCATTTTACTTTTTAATTAATGTGTTTAAAATTTTAAGCTAAGATTTCGTCTATTTTTATTTTGCTAAATTGCTGGCGATGGCCTTTGAACAAGCGATAGCCCTTGCGGCGTTTCTTCTTGAACACGATGACTTTATCGCCTTTCACTAAGCTTTCAACGATGGTGGCAGTTACTTTTGCCCCGCTTACATTGGGTGTTCCCACCTGTACGCTACCTCCGTTATTAATTAATAATACATCGCTAAATTCTACGTTAGCGCCGTCTTCGTTTGATAGGTGGTGAACGTAGAGTGTTTGGTTCTTCGTTACTTTGAATTGCTGACCAGCTATGGTTACTATTGCGAACATCATTATCCCTTATTTTTTTTGGGACGGCAAAGGTAAGAAAAAGAATCTTAAATCAAAAATTTCTCTCAAAAGTTGTTGGGGAGTGGTCGGGGATGGGTCTCGGCTTAGCAGAGAGTGGTCGGGAATGCAGGGGGGTTGGAGGGGGTCATCGGACTGAAGTACGGGGGTACATGCATTTGCTTTTCATACAGACAAAAGTGGATATTGTCCAGGAAATGCCAATCAGAGATTGGCTATCGCCCCGCCTGAGTCAGAGACTCTGGCGAACGCCTGCGCATCGGGGCTTATTCCATCGGCCTATAACAACGCAAACTCCAGAATAGAGCGGTGAGAATTGGATGTGAGGCACAAAGTCATACGAGAAATGTAACCCGATTCCAATAGCATTATAAGTCAGTAAAAAAGCTTTAAACTCTACCGGTACCGACAGAAATCCTTTTTGGTAATAACGGGTAATATAAATCGGGTCAATATGAGCTCCCGTATGCGTGGTATATTCCAGGTTCATATTTGTGTAGGCGATACCGGCAGAGAATGATAATAATAAATTTCTCGCGCGTAAAGCTTGACCTGCTAACAAGGCATGGTAATTGGAAGAATAATATTGATTGGGAGCATTGAAAAATGAGATGGAAGTTGCCCCAGCGTGGGTATAAGAAAATATATGGTTTTTAAAAGCAAAGGAATAGCTGAATAAAATATCTACTCCACCGATTCCATAATCTCTGCTCATGCCAACTCCAAAGGAAACATAATTGCCAAATTTGGATATGGTTTTATTCGTGGTGTCTTTATAGTTTTCATCTTCAGCAGGCTCATTCGTTGTTTGTGCATCAGCGCTCAACCAATACAGACAGGAGAATAAAATAATCAGGAGGTTTATTTTCATCATACCTAAATGCCAAATTTACATTTTATAATTGGTGGAGGTTTTTTATTCATAACTATGACGCCTT
>JBBRJE010000052.1:0-12471 GCA_038219845.1 Bacteroidia bacterium | reverse complement strand
TCTCTGTTACCGGCTTGATCATGGGGCTGGTGCTCACGATTCAATCAAGGCCTGTGCTTGTGAATTTTGGTGCAGTGAGCATGCTGCCAGGCATGGTTGCTGTATCCATCATCAGGGAGATGGGTCCGGTGATCACTGCCCTAATTTGTGCCGGAAAAATTGGTTCCGGGATTGGCGCCGAATTGGGCTCGATGAAAGTGACGGAGCAAATTGAGGCCATGGAAGTGTCATCTACCAATCCTTTTCGTTTCCTTATTGTGACCCGTGTATTCGCCGCCACCTTGATGATTCCGCTTTTAATCATGTACGCCGATGCCCTTGGGGTACTAGGTTCATGGGCCGGCGCCAATCTCAAAGGTGATGTAAGCTTTGGACTTTTTTTCCGCCAGGCTTTCGCCCATGTAGATTTTTATGATTTTTTACCGGCTGTGGTTAAATCTTTTTTCTTTGGTCTGGTGATCGGAATCGTAGGATGCTATAAGGGATACAATGCAGGCCGTGGCACCGAAAGCGTAGGGATTGCAGCCAATTCGGCGGTAGTGCTCGCCTCACTGCTGGTGATCATTGTAGATATGATTGCGGTACAAATAACGGATATGCTATAATGACAAACGAAGCGCAAAACACTGAATCAGCCGAGAAATCTGCCCTACCTTCTGGAAAGGAAACGGTGATTGAAATAGAGCACCTCAAAAAATCTTTTGGTGAGCAGGAAGTATTGAAGGACCTGTCATTGAACTTATATAAAGGAGAGAACCTGGTGGTCCTCGGAAAATCAGGAACGGGGAAATCGGTGTTAATTAAATGTATTGTGCGTTTATTGAAGGAGGATGAAGGTACCATAAAGGTTCTGGGTGATGATGTGAATACGCTCGACCGTAAAGGATTATCGGAATTAAGGCAAAAAATCGGTTTCCTTTTTCAGAGCGGAGCCTTATATGATTCGATGACGGTGAAGCAGAATCTGGAATTCCCGTTACGCAGGATAAGGAAAAAGCTCACGCCAAAGGAACGGGAGGAAAAGATCATTGAAGTATTGGAGAGTGTAGGTCTGGCCGATGCCCTGAATAAAATGCCATCACAGCTTTCGGGGGGCATGCGCAAAAGAATAAGCCTGGCACGAACCATCATCATCGACCCATTGATTATGTTATATGATGAGCCGACCACCGGACTCGACCCTGTTACTTCTGATGAAATAAGCGCCCTCATCCTGCAAGTGCAGGAAAAATACAAAACTTCTTCTATAATTATAACACATGATATTGAGTGTGCAAGGGCTACTGCCAACCGCATCGTTATGTTGCAGGAAGGAAAGCTATATTCGGAAGGCACATTGGAGGAGTTCGATAATTCAACTGATCCTGTAATTAAATCATTTTTCAAGTAATCATTTTCATCGTTTTAAAAATTAATATATGGATACGCAATCATCAAAATTCAAGGCCAGATTAGGAATGTTTATAGCGCTGGGTATGGCAATATTCACAGGCGCCATTTTTATCATTGGCAAACAGAAGAATTTATTCAACCCGGTATTTAAGCTCACCGCGAAATTTTTAAATGTAGGCGGTTTGCAGGTGGGTAATAATATCAGGTTTTCCGGCATCAACGTGGGCACGGTAGATAGGATTGAAATCATTAACGATTCAACTGTTAGGGTGGATATGTTTGTGAAGAAGGAAGTACAAAAGTTTATAAAGGAGGATTGCGAAGTGTCCATCGGATCGGAAGGCATCATCGGCGATCGTCTTTTGGTCATCACCCAGGGAAGTCCAGATGCACCCCTGGCTAAAGATGGCCAGGAACTTGTATCCCGTGAACCGGTAGAGACCGATGTGATTATGAAAAACCTTAGTGTTACTGCATATAATGCAGCGATTGTTTCCGACCAGCTGGGGGAAATTTTAATTAAAGTAAATAGCGGGAACGGTACGCTGGGGAGGCTGATCCAGGATTCAACCATTGCTAAAAATATTGATCAAACCATTGCCAATCTGAAACAGAGCAGCGTGGGCCTGAACGAGAATATGGAAGCTGCAAAGCATAATATTCTGTTGAAAGGCTATTTCAACAAGAAGAAGAAAGAAGCGGAGAAAAAGAATGATTCGCTCGATCAAAAAGCAAAGGAAAAGAAAAATTAGGATCCGCAGGCATGGCCCGCTTAAATAACAAAAACAAGCAGTGGGGTGTTGGGCTTAATTGTTTCAGGCATTTATATTTTCTTTATAATTTTTCTATTCGGGTAAATTTTGCTTTATTTGGAACTTTCTTTTGTACCTTTTATAAGCAATTGGCATTATAAAGATATTTAGAACATAATATAGCAGCAACATGACAAAAAGAATACTCTGGATACTGGCAGTCCTATCACTAATGATGGTTGAGAACTCATGTAAGCCAACACCACTAAAAGCAAAAGCAGAATTTCAAAAAAAGCATTTTGGAAAAGCAGCGTCAGATTATGCCTACCTATATGGTAAAACAGATAATAAGAAGGAGAAGTATGAATATGCAGTGATTATTGCCGAGAGCTTTAAAAATGCCTCTCAGTATAAAAAGGCGCTGGCTTGGTATAAAAAGGCTTCGATCATGAAAATTGCGGAAGCTGATGTAGTGATGATGTATGCCAAGATGCTCAAAGCCAATGAGCAATGGCCGGAAGCAATTGTGGCGCTACAGGATTTCAAGAAACGCTTCCCGGATAAGATGACTGAGATGGCCGATTGCGAGATCAGCGGTGCAGAGAATGCATTGAAATGGAAAGACATGAAAACCCGGTATATAATTGTCAATGAGAAAAAGCTGAATACTAAGTACAATGATTATGCACCTGTATATGGAAAGGAAGGCCTCTATTTTACCTCCGATAGGCCTAATGCGAAAGGTAAGGCAGGATATGACTGGAGTGGGCACAATACCTATTATGATGTGTATCTTTCAAAAATAGACCGGAAGAAAAAGCTTGCCAACCCATTTGCAAGCGATAATTTGGGTAAGCCCAATACTGTTCCTGAGCTCTATACTCCATATAACGAAGGCACCATGACCTTTGACAGTAAAGGTAATGTAATGTATATAACCCAGTGTGGAGGCAAAGACGGCAAATCTATCAATTGCAAAATTTACAAGCTCGACAAAAAAACCGCAGGCTGGACGGAAATCAATTATGAAGATCCGCTGCCATTTTGCGATGACTCCATCCACGTATGGGGCCACCCCAGCCTTAGCGCCGATGGCAGCAAATTATATTTTGCATCAGATATGGAAGGTACTATGGGCGGACAGGATATCTGGGTTTGTAATTTCATGAAGAAAGGCAAGACCTGGAGCAATCCAATAAATCTTGGTCCATCGATAAATACGGCGAAGGATGAGATGTATCCTTTTATCCATCCTGACGGCACGCTTTATTTTGCATCCAAAGGCCATTGCGGGATTGGCGGTTTTGATATTTTCATGACCAAAGGCGAGGGCACCAACTGGAGCGAAGCGCAGAATATGAGGCAGCCGATAAACAGCGCCGGCGATGATTTTGCATTCATCTGTGATAATACAAAAGAGAACGGATTTTTTACCAGCAACAGGGCCACGCTGAAGGATGATGATATTTACTCTTTTAGCATGAACCCGCTGGTATACACACTTACCATACGCACTTTCGATAAGAACACGCGTGAAATATTGCCCAATGTGGACGTGCCTTTAACCAATGGCTATGATACCACCGTGGTGAAGCTGATTACTAATAATACCGGGACTGTTAAAAAAATAATTAAAGGAAATACCGATTACTTTTTTTATGGCAAGAAGAAATATTATTTCGATAGCCGTAATGAAACGGTTTCCACCAAAGGGCTGGAAGAATCAAAAGATTTTGTGGTAGATTTATTCCTTGAACAACAGGAGGTGGTTGTTAAAGTGCTCGATATATTATACGACCTTGATAAGGCCAATATCCGTCCTGACGCAGCCTTAAAGCTGGATTCCGTGATCGACGTGCTGAAAAAATATCCTGATGTAGCGCTCGAGCTGGGATCGCATACCGACTGCCGGGCCCGTTATGATTATAATTGCGACCTGAGTCAGCGACGCGCTGATAGCGCTGTAGAATATATGGTTCAGCATGGCATCGACAGAGAGCGACTGATCGCCCGTGGCTATGGTGAATTTCGTTTGACAAATAATTGCGGTTGCGAACCCGGAAATAATGCCCCCGGCTGCGATGAAGTGATGCACCAGGCCAACAGGCGCACCACCACGCGGATCATCACAAGGGAATATGTGAAAGGAATGAAACTTGATTTCGACTGCGTAAAACAGGATTCCTGTGAACCTTGTAAGAAATTGCTGGAGGAATTCAGGAAAAACAAAGAGCATATGCCGGATGCACCTTTAGATTCCCTCAACCGGAGGAATGAGCCAGAACCTACGCCAGCCCCTGCTCCGGCTCCAGCTCCTGCACCCAATAATAATAATAACCGTAACGTTTCTCCGGGAACACCTGGAGTGAATCCCCGAACCAATCCGCGCCCGGCGCCAATGGATTCGACACGTCGCAGGCCGAGATAATTTTAGAAAAAAAATATTTTAAAGGCAATGATAAAATCATTGCCTTTTTTGTTGGGGATATTTTTTACCTTTGATTTTTATAATTAAAAACGTAATGAATAAACTAATAAAAACGGTATTCATTTATTTAATTTTATTCGGCTGCGGCAATCTCATTAAAACTAAGGATTATGCAACGAAAGGAATTCAAGATGGCGCGATGCAAAACGGGCATTTCAAATATGATTCCTTGGGTGTGCCCGATTTTTTCGCTGCACTTTTTGAAAATCATTTCCAGGAATATTCAAGAAAATACCATGAAGCTTTTGAACAGGCATCCGTTCAAAATGATATTTCAATTAACGATTCCAATAACTTAAAGCAATATTTCCGGATTCATTTTTTTCACCGGCTCTTTACTTGTGGTGAGGCGGTAACGGGATCAAATACGGGCATCCTCAAGATTCCTTATTTCTGGCATTGGGTGGATCCAAATCCCCGAAATGAGATCCTCTGTGTTCAGCAAAATAAAAAACTTAAGGATTTAGCCCCTCCATCAGGTTTTAAAAAATACAGGTCCTTCGCCGATATCGACAGAACCCCTGATATCTTTTATTCCGACTTGGTTAGCGACCGCCCGCATTATTATCATTCAGTATGCGATTCTTTCTTCACTTTCGGCTGGTGCAGTGAAAGAGAAATGGCCTTTACATTATTAATGGAAAATTTTGGTCTTCGCTGCAAAACCATAGCAGAGGGGAATCATAGCTGGAGCGAAATATTTGTTATTTTCAAGAATGACAAGGGCGAAGGAACACCTTTTGAAATTAGCATTGACAATACCTTTGATCATATTTATTTTAAGAGATTGAATCCGGGCACAAGCCAGTCGCAATGGATGACGCAGAAAGTAAATCGCCATTTACCGGAGTGGTATAATACGGTGGCGCATTCCCAAATACAGGCAGCGAAGGTTTCAAATATTTATGTAAAAGGAATTGCCAGTGAAAGAATAGAACAGCAGGTAATTAAAGATTTAAATTAATAATAAAAAAGCTTATGAATCCATTCGCGCGGTTTCCGTTTATGCGATATGTTTTCCCGTTTATTTTAGGTATCGTGATCGAAATATATTTTCGAGTCCCACCCACCATTTGCTTTGTGCTGCTATTGTTATGTGCCCTGATAATTTTCGCCTATTCTTATATCTCCCGCTTGCGATCAAAATACGGTTACCGATATTTTTTTGGTGCGGCCATGCAATTATTCTGGCTCGGCTTTGGGATGGGTCTCACCTCGGTGAGTGATGAAACCGGTCGAAGCCATTACTTTGAAAATATTACAGATAAGAAATTCCTGATAGTTAAATTACAAGAACCCCTCTCCCATAAAGCGAGGTCTTATAAGGCGCTGGGCCAGGTTATCAGCGTAATCCATGATCATGAAACAAGTGTAGCCAGCGGGAGCCTGGTATTATATTTTTTAAACGAAAGTGATGGGATCCGCGATCTCTATTGCGGTGATGAGATCTTGATAAAGGCAAATGAGCAGGACATCCCCGCAACCAAAAATCCAGGTGAATTTGATTTCAGGCAGTTTCTCGCTTACCAGAATATTCATAAGCAGGTGTTCATTAGAAATGCAGAATGGAGGCTATGGAAAACCGGGAGTAGCTTGCTAATCATACGAAATGTATACCGTGTGAGGGATCAGCTGCTGGGTATATTAAACAGCTATATCGACGATAAAACAGAACGTGGCGTGGCGGGTGCTTTGCTTTTTGGATATAAAGACGCACTGGATAACGATGTGGTGAATGCCTATGCGCGAACGGGAACCTTACACGTGTTGGCCGTTTCGGGAATGCATGTAGCCATCTTATACCTGGTGGTAAGCTTTTTATTTAAACCATTGCGTAAAAAGAAAGCAGGAGCCTGGATGAGCGCCGTGGTAACGATTGCATTAATTTGGTTTTATTCGTTGCTTAGCGGTATGTCGCCTTCCATTGTGCGCGCCTCGGTGATGTTTACCATTATTGTAACAGGCAAGGTGCTGCGCGATGATATAAGCATCTACAATAATCTTTTTTGTTCGGCCTGCCTGATCCTTTGTTATAATCCTTACTTTTTATTTGACGCAGGCTTCCAGCTCTCCTATCTGGCCGTATTGGGCATCGTATATTTCCAACCCAAAATCGCACAGGTGATGATCTTTAAATCGTGGATCGGAAAACAGATCTGGGGATTAATCACCGTTTCTGTGGCAGCCCAGATCGCTACTTTCCCAATCAGCTTATTTTATTTTAATCAATTCCCGAATTTCTTTATTCTTTCCAACCTGGTTATTATCCCGATCACTTCCCTGGTAATGTACGCCGGCATTGCACTGATCGCTGTGTGTAAAATTCCGCTTCTGGCTTCCCTGCTCGGATATGGTATAAATAAGCTTATCGCCTTTGCCGACTTCTTGATCTTTAAGATACAATCCTTGCCATTCGCAGTTACTGAAGGGCTATATATAACTAAAGCGGAGGCTTTTTTATTATACCTCTTTATGGCTTTGGCTGCACTTTATTTCATGGAGGCCAGGAAGATATATTTAAGGCTTGCAGCCCTGGTATTCCTGCTGTTCGTTTTAAATTCAGGCCTCCGGAAATATAATAACAGCAATCAAAGCCTTGCGGTGCTTAATTCTATCAAAGGCTCCTTCTCATTGAATATTATTGAAGGAGAATCCAATCAATTGTTTTGCGATAGCAATGCCTCCGATGCCGGCATCAAAATAAAATCTCATTTCAAAGGTTTCTGGAATGCCCGGGGAGTAAGCAATGCATATATTGAAAATGCGAAAATGCATTATCAATCGGCACGTATAAAATTCAGTGACAGATACCTGCTCACGCCTTCGGCATCGTTTTACTTTATTAATGGGGATACGAGATTAAGCCAATCAGCGCAAGCCAGCGTAGACTATATTGTATTAGGCAAGAAAGCGGAAATAGGGCTTGAGGAACTGGCTTATCATTTTAAATTCCGTCGACTTGTTTTTGATGGCGCGATGAAAGAGCGGAGGAAAAATAAATATATTCAAGAGGCACAACGCCTCCATCTGAATTATTATGACCTGGTGAATGAGGGGGCAATTTTAGTCGAGAATTAGAATTACGAATTACCGGTGATCCACTTCATGCCCTTTTTCCTTTGGTCAATACCCAATACAATTTCGTTTATTTAAGATTAGGACCGCTACGCGGTTTGTTTTAACACAGAGGAAGCGGAGTTAAAATACTTCCCGCCCGAAATGGTGGGATGTATTTAATCTCTGTGTTCTCAGTGTTAAAATGCATTTCTTTCCGCGAAGCGGAAACCTAAATCGATTTTACATTAATAAATACTTAACTGAACGACATCAATACCCAATACTCAATGTCAAATACTACCTTCGCTTCCATGGATATTGTAATAAAAGAACAAGAGGGTGTAATTGTCACGCTTATATTAAACAGGCCTGAAAAACGCAATGCTCTTAATAAAGCAGTGGTTGATACCCTTAAACAATATTTCACTGAATTAAATGAAGATGATGGTGTAAGAGTAATTATATTACGTGCTAATGGGGAATCGTTCTGCGCGGGGGCCGATTTGGAATATATGCAGGAATTACAAAATAATAATTATGAAGAAAACCTGGCGGACTCCAAAAATTTAGCCGAGCTTTTTACCTTAATTTATACCCATTCAAAAATTATTATCTCACAGGTGGAAGGTGCAGCTTTGGCGGGCGGTTGCGGACTAGCCACTGTTTGCGACCTATGCTATGCTACGCCGGGTAGTAAATTCGGGTATACTGAAGTAAAAATAGGATTTATTCCGGCTATTGTTTCTTTTTTTCTGCTGCGAAAAATAGGGGAGGCCCGTTCCAAATTACTGCTTCTAAGCGGTAAAATTATTGATGCTTCCAATGCTTGGAATATTGGATTGATCAATGAAGTAATTGAATCTGGAAAAATACATGAAATTGTTTTCCAGATAGCACAGCGGCTTGCATCAGAAACTTCCCCATCGTCTATTATGCTTACCAAAAAGCTTATCAATGATATCCAGGGTCTGGGACTGTATGATGCTATGTGGTTGGCCTCGGAGCGCAATGCCGAAGCGCGTGCGACGGAAGATTGCAAGAGAGGGATTGCAGCCTTCTTAAATCGCGAGAAATTGACGTGGTAGCCGGACTGTGACCGGGATTCATATAGAAATTGCCCTCTATTGTGGTTAAAAAGACGACGATTTTTTTTAAATGTTAAAAATAGTATTGCCTCCCTATTAATTGTAAAATAATCTTACATTTGTTATCCCAATTTTTTAACCTATTCCATGAAAAATTTCTACCTTATTGTTATTTGTTTATTATCATTATTTGCCAATGGGCAGACGCCAATAACCATACTTAGCTCCGATATGCCAGTGGTGAATGATACTATTCGTTACAGCACTGCAGCCACCACCGGATTAAATGCAGCGGCCATAGCCGCGAGTACAGGTGCGAATTTCACCTGGAATTACAGCGCCTTAGTGCCCACTAGCCAGCTGCTGGAATCTTTTAAATCATCCCTGTCTACACCCTATGCTCTGTATTTTGCGGGCATGGTTGGATATAAGCGTGCCGATTCGATTAACCTGGGCCCGGTGACGCAAAAAAACGTATGGGATTTTTATAAGAATACAAGCACAAAATTCACTCTGGAGGGAACCGGTTTCACTACTTCCGGCATACCGCTAGCAAGCGATTACAGCGACCCAGATGAATTATACTATTTCCCATTGAATTATACGGATATTGATTCAGGCACTTTTGCAGTAAGCACTTCCATTCCTACCTTGGGCAGCTATATCCAGTCAGGCAAAAGAAAAAACACAGTAGATGGCTGGGGCAAGATCACCACCCCTTTCGGTACCTTCGATGTAATAAGAATTAAGTCGGTGATCACTGAAACAGATACGTTGAAAATAACCTTCGGGGGTTTCCCGATTCCACCGATTCCAATTCCCAATAACAGGATTGAATATAAATGGCTGGCTAAAGGAGTGCATATCCCTATTCTTGAAATCATAGTTAACACTGCCGGGGGCGGCCAGGTTTCATCGGTGAAATACCGGGATCAATATCACTATATCCCCATCACACCGGTATCCAACTTTATAGCTGATAATGTTTATCCCAGAATAAATGATGTTGTAAAACTCACTGATCTTTCGCTGGATATTCCAACACGCTGGAAATGGACCATTACACCTTCCACTTATAGTTTTAACAATGCCACGGTTGATACCATGCAAAATATCTTTGTGAAATTCACGGTGAATGGAAATTATACGATTAGCCTAAGAGCGCAAAACAGTGCTGGCTTAAATACAAGTACAAAAACGAGCTATATCAAAGTAGGGGATATGCCTTCCGTGAAATTTGGAGCAGATCGGCGCAATGTCAATATTGCCGACCTGGTAACCTTTTCCGATAGCTCGCTGAATTCCCCGTCGCGTTGGAAATGGACTATATTACCTTCCACTTATAGCTTTAACACCGGGAGCGTGGATACCCTCAAAACTGTGGGCGTGAAATTTAATAAAGGCGGATTTTATACCATTGACTTAAAAGTGACTAATCCATGGGGCAATGACCAGGCGACAAAAACTAATTATGTCTGGGTTAATTTCCCCGCTGGGATTAATAATCAAAGTGCAGCATCAGTTATTTTCTATCCTAACCCTGTGAGGGAACTGCTTCAATTCAGCCTGCAGAACCCTGACGCTTCAGTGATTAATATTTTTAATGCCTGTGGGAGCCTTATTTTTACCGGCAAAGCACTAACTGATAATAGGATCGACCTCAAAGACTTTTCTGACGGTGTATATTTTATTGAGATAAAAAGTAATTCCGGAATTATGAAAGCCCGTTTTATCAAGAACAATTAATTTTTATTATTATGTATTCAACTGCAGCAATTATTATCGCTATTGCGCTAAATATTATAGCGCTTATTTACAAATTCTTTCAACCCAAGGAAATCAATACCTTATACGGTTATCATATGAAATCGTCTATGCGTAACCAGGATACCTGGAGAGAAGCGAATCATTATGCGTCGAATATAATGATTGCCTTAAGTCTTTTTTTCCTCGCCGCGGCTATTATAAGCACCTATTTCCTGTATTTCAGCGCCAGGGAGCTGGCAGTATTTGCTTTCGTGCTTGTGATCTCCGTGGCCGGCACTTATTTCCTTACCGAACAGCATATGAAAAATGTATTTGACGAAAACGGGTTGAGGAAAAAATAAAAATTTACATATCACATAAAATATTTAAGGATTGGGGCACAATCTCGATCCTGAATTCATCACGCACAAGCATCGGTTCTCCATCGATATGCATAGGAGTGTTTTGATCCAGTATGAAATGAATCTTTTCGGCTTTGAAGGTAATGGCCTGTGACGATTTATGAATGGTTTTAGATACCAGACGATAGGCCAGCTGTAAGATATTCCGGTAGTTAAGGTGCTTAATAATGGTAACATCAATTTTGCCATCGGTAATATCTGCGGTGGAAGCGATATAAAAATTATTGCCCCATTGCGATGAATTAGCAAAGGTGATGATCGCAGCTTTATCCTCGAAAATCTTTCCATCGAAATCAATATGGTAATGCTGCCGATGGTAATTTTTAAAATGTTTGAGGGTAGTGGCGATATAGGTTTGCAGGCCACGTTTTGGAAGCTTGCTGAAATGGTACGCCACAAAGGCATCAAAGCCGGTGCCGATGCAGTTCACGCTATATTGGTCGTTGATCTTTATGGTATCAATACGTTTGTAACGTAATTTATTTATGAACGCAATGGCTTTATTCACCTTCAGCGGGATATGCAAGTGGCGGGCAAGTCCATTGCCCGATCCAAGCGGAAGAATCCCCATGATTATATCGGTATGAATAAGACATTGTGCAACCTGGTTCATGGTGCCATCGCCACCGGCTGCGATGACGATATCAAATTTCTCCTCAATAGCTTTCAGGGTTATTTCTTTTGCATTAAGTTTCAGCGAGGTATAAAACAACTCGGCCTGGAATATTTTAGAATCGAGGTTCTTTGCAATCAGCTCAGGTAATTGTTTCTTATTCAATCCACCGGAAATGGGGTTGACGACAAACAATATTTTCTTCCGCTCCAACATGAATAGATTTCAAATGTAAACAAAAAACCCACGGTCATTCACCGCGGGTTTCAGGATAAGCTTATCAATATTTCATTACCAGATCTTCACTCTTTCGGATACCGGTTTCCACATTCTGTCTCCTTCTTTAATTCCAAAGGCTTCATAGAATGGCGTGAAATTCGTTAAAGGTCCATTGCAACGAAACATACCTGGTGAATGCGGGTCGGTATTAATTCGCAGGGCCGCTGCCTCATCGGTTATATTGCTGCGCCATACCTGTGCCCAGGATAAAAAGAAACGCTGGTCGGGCGTAAACCCATTAGTTTTTGCCATGCTCTTTCCCTGCTTTGTTTTCTTAAAAGCAGCATAGGAAATGCTTACCCCGCCCAGGTCAGCAATATTCTCACCAAGCGTTAAACCTCCGTTGACGTGCATGGAATCAAGCACCGTAAATTTGTTGAACTGGTTCACCACCTGCTCGGTAAGCGCTTCGAATTTTTTGCGGTCTTCGTCTGTCCACCAGGTTCGCAGGTTGCCTTGGGCATCGTACTGGCTGCCCTGGTCGTCAAAGCCATGGGTCATCTCATGTCCTATCACTGCGCCAATCCCACCATAATTTATAGCATCATCGGCGTCGAAATCAAAGAATGGAAAATGTAAGATTCCGGCAGGGAACACTATTTCATTAAAGCCCGGATTGTAATAGGCGTTCACTGTA
>JBBRJE010000051.1:0-12501 GCA_038219845.1 Bacteroidia bacterium | reverse complement strand
CCTCAAAAAAGTCTTACCTAAGTATCCGTGAGTTGAGATGGAAATATTCTATCTTATCCAACTGGTTATTTCTATAATGGTAAATAATTGTAGGCTTATTAACAGAACCTGTAACAATAAGCTGCTTTGCGGGCATACCTGTAAACCGCCCTTTAACCTTTAGAAATAAAGTATCATGAGAATTATATCGGAAAGGTAGTAAAATGCATAAACTCTCCCGCATTTCCATATACATTTTTGAATAAGGCCCGGATATGCAAACTCTTATTAATATCACATACCGGGGAATAAACGGATTCTAATTTTTTAATACTATCATACGTCTCAATTGCTAACCAAATAAGGTCTGACTCAGAATATTCTTTTTCTAAAAAATGAAAGTATAATGTTTCCTTACCTATATTTTTTACTGTAAACTCAACTGTGTCGAAATCATCAAAATTCAAATCACCGATATCGATTTCCGTTTTCGCAGTGAATATTTCAGTTTTTCTCATAACAATCTCTCCTTTCACACTGATCATGCAAGAACTCTTATACCACTTATCTTCGTTGGTGGAAATATAAATGCCTTTTGTGAAAGTTCCAACCCTCCCACTTGAAAGATATTTGAATGTTATCCAACCACATTTACCGGGAGCAACGGCCTCCTCCGAATAATCAACCATTCCAGGATCGGTTGTGCTTGCTCTATTGATGATCAATGAAGCATTACCAATATTGGTAAATTTCATTTGTTTCACAATATCCGTCCCTTCTGTTACACAACCGAAATCATAAGAGAGCGTATCAAACTGAACTTTTGGCTGTGAAAATAATTTACAGTAAAATAGATAACATGCAAATAATAGTATATTTTTTTTTGCATTGGTTTGAAATATTAAAGGCTTGTGATTTGTTTTTTCAAACCTAATCATTGCCTTCAAACAAAAAAAAGGCAGGCAATTAGCTTAACAGTAATTCATAAATTCAAAGTCTAAATTCATAATAATTAACGGCTAAAAATAAAAAATCCCTATTCGTTGCTGAACAGGGATTCATACTTTTCAATAAAGAATATTACTGCTGAGCAGGCTTCTCCAATAAAGCCTTGAGCGATAATTTCACTTTTCCAGTCTTAGGATCAACATCCAATAATTTAACCTGGATCTTATCTCCTACATTCAATACGCCATCCATCGTTTCTAAACGTTTCCATCCTATTTCACTGATATGCAGCAAACCATCTTTTCCCGGTAGATATTCCACGAAGGCACCGAAGGGCATGATTGACTTTACGATGCCGTCATACACTTCACCGATAACGGGCACAGCAACAATAGCTTTGATTTTACGCATCGCTGCCTGTAATCCTTCTACATTGGCGGATGAAACAGCAATAATCCCTTTATTGTCTTTCTCCGTAATCGTGATTACAGTGCCTGTATCTTTCTGCATTTGCTGTATGATCTTACCACCCGGCCCGATGATCGCCCCGATAAATTCGGTGTCAATTTCCATCATCTCCATACGCGGCGTAAAAGATTTATAATCGGCCGCTGGCTTATCAATGGCTTTATTCATTTCATCCAGGATATGCAGACGTCCTTCCTTTGCCTGGCGCAAAGCTTCGGCCAATACATCATAGCTTAAACCATCAACTTTTATATCCATCTGGCAACCCACAATTCCTTTTGCCGTTCCGGTTACTTTAAAATCCATATCGCCGATATGATCTTCATCACCCAGGATATCAGAAATGATAGCATATTCGCCTTTGCTATTGCTTATCATCCCCATGGCAATGCCAGAAACACCACCGGAAACCTGCAAGCCTGAATCCATCAAAGCCATGGAGCCCGCACATACGGTGGCCATGGAAGAAGAACCATTGGATTCCAAAACATCACTCACAATACGCACTGTATACGGATTATCTATCGGGAGCATCCGTTTTAGTGAACGTTGCGCTAAATTACCATGACCTATCTCCCTGCGGCCCGGGCCACGGTTAGGTTTCACTTCCCCGGTAGAGAATGCCGGGAAATTATAATGTAAGAAATATTTACTATAGCCCTGGTTCATCGGGCTGTCCAGCAATTGCTCGTCTAATTTAGACCCTAAAGTTACGGTTGCCAGGGCTTGCGTTTCTCCACGGGTGAATAATGCTGAACCATGGGCTAATGGCAGATAATTAGGTTCGCACCAGATCTGTCGTACCTGGTTCAGCTTGCGACCATCAAGGCGGCTGCGTTCATGCAATACCATATCACGGATGGCTGCTTTTTTTGCTTTAGAAAAATATTTTTTGGCTAAGCCTCCTTTTGCTGCCAGGTCTTCTTCCGATAATGTAGCTTTGAATTCTTCAAGAATCGCATCGAATTTTGTGGAGCGATCGTCTTTATTTGAAGGTACTTTCGCGATATCATATAATTTCTGATAAGCGAATTCGTGAACTTGTTTTTCTATCTCTTCATCACTTTCTTCATGCTTGTATTCGCGGGTAGGTTTTTTACCAACTTTGGCAACGAAATTATGGATCTCAGCGATATGCTTTTTGATATGTATATGTGCAAATTTTAACGCTTCAATCATTTCTTCTTCTCCTATTTCCTGGCATTCGCCTTCCACCATATTAATATCCTTATCATTTCCGGCAACGATAAATTCCAAAGTAGCACGTTCCAATTCATCTTTGAATGGATTGATCACCAATTTACCATCAATCTTGGCTACGCGTACTTCGCTGATGGGCCCGTTGAAGGGAAGATCGGTTAAGCTGAGGGCCGCGCTGGCAGCCAATCCTACCAATGCATCCGGCTTGATGTTCTGGTCGCTCGACAATAGCCAGATATTAACCTGGATATCGGCATGATAATCATCATTGAATAAAGGGCGGATAGCTCTGTCTACCATGCGTGAGATTAAAATTTCATAATCGCTGAGCCTGGCTTCGCGTTTCATGAAGCTTCCGGGAATACGTCCTACGGCTGCGAATTTTTCCTGGTAATCTACCGATAAAGGTAAAAAATCTGTTCCTGGCTTTGCTTCTTTGGCGGCCACTACAGTGGCTAAAATAAGGGTGTCGCCCTGGCGGAGCACTACGGAGCCATGGGCTTGCTTGGCAAGTTTGCCGGTTTCGAGGGTGATAGCCTTTCCATCACCAAAATCAAGTGTTTGCGTAATTGGGTTCATCTTGAGATATATATAATTATGTATGTTTTATTTAAAAATAATAGGGTAAAAAAAAACTATAGGAAAACAGTTTTACAAGCTGTCTGCCTATAGCTTTAAATAAATTTTCTTGCGAAAAATTACTTGCGAATATCCAACTCTTTAATAAGAGCACGGTAACCGTAAATATCAGTTCTGGCTAAATAATTTAAAAGGGAGCGGCGTTTTCCAACTAGCTTGATAAGCGACAATTCAGTAGAATTATCTTTCTTATTCACTTGTAAATGCTGTGATAAATGGTTGATACGGGCAGTAAACAAGGCTATTTGTCCTTCAGTGCTACCGGTATTAGTCTCCGATTTACCATGTTTGGCGAATATTTCTTTTTTGCGTTCGGCAGATAAAATCATCTTATTTTTTAAATTTTGGCTTGCAAAAGTAATGTTTTTATGTTGAAAAACAAAGTGGCAATATAAATAAATTAGCGCGTGTAGGACTGGATTTTCGTGCTAATCGGAATTTAATGTGTTCGCTTAAAATCAAAGGATCACGTTTATCTCCCGGTTAATAAAGTTTATGAAATAGATAGAATATACACTGTCGAAGAGCCGTAGGCTCGACTCATTTTGTAACCATGGACTTCAGTCCGTGGACAGGGAACAATGCAAGATCTGGAGAGCCGTAGGCTCGGTTCATATCAGATCCTGGAAAATATACCGTTGGTCATGCGAAACATTAAACTTTTCCCAAAACGCTAGATATTACTTTTTATGCTGTTCTTCCTGATTCTATCGGACTAAAGTCAGGTTACAAAATGATTCGAGCCTACGGCTCTCAGTAATCAGGTGGCGTATCTTTATCCACGGACTGAAGTCCATGGTTACAAAATGATCCGAGCCTGCGGCTCTTTATCGCTTACATTCCTTTTATAGATGAACTTAAGAGGTAAGAATTATCAAAATGGAATTACATCAGCACATCAAATCTGGAAATACCCCTGAGGATTGAAACAGAAATTCCTCCGCAGGGACAGGTCGTAACCTGTCCCTGCGGATATCCTATTCCAATCCAACCCTCGTTATGCCTGCCGGCTTTTCTTATTTTGCATTATATATTATAATCCGTATCCATTTCTTATTTTTGCAGCCGCTAAAACACCGGATTATTCCACTGAATGAAGATTTCTGCCTCTATCTATAGTTCCAAAAATAAACCCTTACCGGAAGTTATCACTGAATTAGACCATCACGAGGTAGATTATTTTCATGTAGATTGCAACGATGATCCACGCGTTTTTGATGATATTTCGTATATCAATGAACATAGTGCCACATCCATCGACCTGCATATCATCTCCAGCGACCCCGAAACTTATTTTGCATTCATCGGGAGCCATAAAATTAAGCAGGTATCTTTTCAATATGAGAATTTTAAGGATAAGGTAGCATTCGACCTTTTGAAAAAAGTAGCCAGAACTACGGAGATCGGCTTGGCCATTACTTCAATTAGTCCTGTCGCCGTTTTCGAGGAATATAAGGAGCTATGCAGCTTTGTATTGCTCATGACAACCGTTCCCGGCCAAAGCGGTGGCACCTTCGACAAAACCACATTCAAGAGAATCCGTGAATTTCAAAAGATGTTTCCCGGTATATCGATACAAGTCGACGGTGGCGTGAATGCCGAAGTAAGCTTTATCCTTCGCAACCTGGGCGTTGATTCGGCGGTGGTGGGCTCCTACCTGTTTAGCAAGCATTATGTGGGAACGGCTTTATTAAATTTAAAAAAAGAAGTGGTGGGTTCTCACTTTCTGCTTAAAGATTTTATGCTTACCAATGAAGAGCTGCCGCTGCTTGCCGCAAATGAGATCAGCTTTGAAAAGGTATTGCAGCAAATCGAAGATTTTAAGATGGCATTTGTACTGATTGTAGATGAGGAGGGCACACTAATCGGATTGATAAGCAATGCCGATGTACGCCGGGGCCTGCTGAAAAACATTAATAATCTCAATGCGCTTCAAACGTCAGAGATCATAAATAAAAATCCTTTGCGTATGAATGAGAACAGCACCATCCACGACCTGCTCCTATTCATTAAGCAAGCCAGCTTTCCCATTCAATACCTGCCGGTGGTGAATGATGAAAACCAATTAACCGGCAGCATATTATTTACTAATTTAATTAAAGGCGAACTATAAGTATGATCATCCATTTAAAGAAAGAAATAACAGCCCATGAGGCGACAACCATTGCAGAAGACCTTGAAGCCATTCAGTATCATAATGGCGCACATTATATATTAATCACCCCGTCGGCAACCAAAGAGTTGAAAAGCACGATCATTGGAAAAACCGATGGCCATTGGGCTATGGACAATGATATTCAATTGGCCAGCAGGAAATACCTTGATCAGCTCCGCGAAATAAAATGGGGTAATACCACCATTGGCGGCAGCTCAAATAATACCCCCGTTATCGCTGGTCCCTGCTCGGTGGAAAGCTGGGAACAGATTGAACAATCGGCCCGGCTCCTTGTTGATTTAGGCATAAATACCCTGAGGGCGGGATGTTATAAGCCCCGCACTTCCCCGTATAGCTTCCAGGGGATGGGATTGGAAGGATTGAAGATGCTTGCCGAAATTCGTAAGAAATATGGATTGAATATTATTACAGAAGTGAAAGATTCCTCTCATATAGATGCCGTAATTGAATATGCGGATATCATTCAAATTGGTGCCAAGGCGATGTATGATCAAAGCATCTTGCGCCGTTGCGGAGAAGCCAGGAAACCGGTATTATTGAAACGCGGCTTCGGCACTACGCTCCAGGAATTTGTGCAGGCAGCAGAGTTCATATTAAGCGGCGGCAATGAGCAGGTCATCTTATGCGAACGAGGCATTCGTACCTTTGAAACCAAAACCCGTTTCACCTTCGACTTATGCGGTGCGGCCTATCTGAAATACAATACGAATTTGCCGGTGATCCTGGATCCCAGCCATGCCATGGGCTATGCTTATGGTGTGCCCGACCTGGCCAAAGCCTCCGCCGCCTTTGGCTGTGATGGCTTATTAATTGAAGTCCATCCCAATCCGAAAGTGGCAAAAAGTGATGCTTCGCAACAGCTGGACCATCCTACATTTATAAAACTGTTTGGAGAATTGAAAGTGATTGCAGGAGCCGTAGGAAGGAATCTCATTTAATGAAGGAATTAAAGAGTGAAAGAATAGCGAAGCGAAAGAATGAATACAAAATACAGTTTTCCGGATTAGGCCAATCCCCCCAATAAGGAGACATTTGTATTTTCGCAATACATAATACGAAATACGCCCAAAAAAAATGCAAATTAAACTCCTTATCCTCGATGTTGATGGTGTACTCACCGATGGCGGCATGTATTATACCGAAGGCGGAGATGAATTTAAACGTTTTAATACCAAAGACGGGTATGCCATACAGCATTTGTCGAAGGATCATAATTTGCCGGTAGGGATTATCAGCAGCGGTCATAATATCACCCTTATTGAACGTAGGGCCGTCTTATTAAAGATACCCTATGTATATGTGGGCAATAGGGAAAAATTGGGTGTGTTGATGGAATGGTGTGAAAAACTCGGGATAAGATTACAGGATGTGGCCTATATTGGCGATGACCTGAACGACCTGGAATGCATGCAGAAAGTGGGAATAGCGGCCTGTCCATCGGATGCCGTGGAGAAAATAAAAAACGCATCTCAAATAGTGCTCAACCGCAAAGGCGGAGAAGGCTGCGTTAGAGAATTCATCGAAATGCACTGGGATATTTAAATATTGTTTTTTGATTTGAATAGATGGAAACCTCGCTGGATATAGGATTGAAGATTATGGAGCCCATGACGGTGGTCACTAATTTAATGGTTACTGCCTTTTGCGTTTATTTCTTCATCCAATTAAAATCATTTCAAAGCCATCCGCTGCGTAAATTCTGGAGCTTATTTTTTCTCATTTTCGGAATCTCCACATTCATTGGCGCCATTGCCCATGGGCTGCATTTTTATATGAATGAGAAGATCTTTGGCATTGTTTGGATGATCATGAATATCAGCATTATCCTTTCTTCCTATTTTTTACTCTTAGCTACCATTGAAATGGTGAAGAAAGACAATAGCGACCGTCAGCGGATCCTGCGTATAGCAGTGCGTTCGATCACCCTGATCATCGCCTCAATAACAGTAATCATGAATGATTTCAGGATGATAATGATTTACGCCGGCGTCGTGGTGCTACTCTCTATCGTCTTTAATTTTGCAGCTTACCGCCGGGGTGTCCGGGGCTGCGGTCAGATTACCTTTGGCTTCGCCCTGTCTACCATATCGATTTTGGTTCACAGCGCTAAATTCTCACTTCATCTTTATTTTAACTACAAAGATATCAGCCATGTGATCATGATCTTCAGCCTGTATTTTATTTTTACGGGAGTGAGGAATAGGGCACGTGAGGCGGTTTTGCTATAGGAGGAAATGACTGCAAGGAAAGCAGCTATGGGCAGCGCTAAATTCTCATGTGATAATTCTTTTTAATAACTTATTTTTGTGACTAATTTTAAAATTAAACAATAATGGCTGAGTTTCAATTGGTGATGCCTAAAATGGGCGAAAGTATTGCGGAGGCAACCATAATTAAGTGGACAAAGAACGAAGGCGATACTATAGCTCAGGACGAAACAGTGCTCGAAATTGCCACAGATAAAGTTGACAGCGAAGTGCCAAGTTCTTATGCAGGCATTCTGGTAAAGAAGCTTTTCAAAGAAAATGATGTGGTTCCGGTTGGTGCTGTCATTGCTATAATTGCCGATAATTCCGAAGCATCGGTAACAGAAAATAAAACACCGGAGCCCGTGAAGGAAGCTGCTGCCGGGCTCGAATCTAAAGTTGAAAATATTGCAGATTCAATCAAGCCAGCCTTAAGCGGCAACCGATTCTATTCCCCTCTGGTTTTAAATATCGCACGCACGGAAAAAATAACGATGCAGGAGCTGGAAAATATTTCCGGTTCCGGTGCAGAAGGCCGCGTTACGAAAAGGGATATTATTGCCCATATTGAAAATAGAGGCAATTCAAAGGCAGGAAAAGTGGGAGGAAATATAGAGGGAGAAAACAAGTCTGAAACAATCGCAAACCTGCAAACTCCAAATATCCAAACCTCCAAGCCCCAAACTACCCAACCCCAAGCCACCAGCATCCAGGCCCCCAAAGTAACATCCATGGCAGGCGATGAGATCATTGAGATGGACCGTATGCGCAAGCTGATCGCCGATCATATGGTGATGAGCAAGCATGTGAGTCCGCATGTGACAAGCTTTGTGGAATGCGATGTGACAAATTTGGTTCGCTGGAGGGATAAGGTGAAAAGTTCATTTGAGAAAAAAGAAGGAGAAAAAATAACATTCACTCCAATATTTATTGAATGTGTGGTTAAAGCCATCAAAGATTTCCCGATGATCAATGTGAGTCTGGAAGGAACGAAAATCATCAAGAGAAAAAATATAAATATCGGAATGGCAGCAGCCTTGCCTACAGGGAATTTGATTGTGCCTGTGATTAAAAATGCAGATTATATGAACCTGGTTGGCTTAACTAAAAGTGTAAATGATTTAGCCCATCGCGCCCGTCAGAATAAATTAATACCCGATGATATACAGGGAGGAACATTTACAATCACCAACGTGGGCACCTTCGGCAATGTGATGGGAACCCCGATCATCAACCAGCCCCAGGTGGCGATCTTAGCCGTTGGCGCCATCCGCAAAAAATCCGCAGTAATTGAGACCCCGGAAGGCGATATGATAGCCATTCGGAGCATGATGTTTTTATCTTTAAGCTATGACCATAGGGTAGTGGATGGAATGCTCGGTGGAAGCTTTTTGAGAAAGATTGGAGATTATATGGAGGCCTGGGATGTGAACAGGGAATTATAACTTACCTTTTGGCTTTCGTTTTTTCCTGGAATTTTCTCGAATAAGGAATATGAAAATATCCTCATTTTACAGGACTATATCAAACATCGCTGCAATTAAATCACCACGGATTCATCGGGGCTAAATTTTGCATCAATTCTCCATTATTGATTTCAGCCTCTCTGAATGACGAATAAAACGAAAGGTATTGATTGGATTTATCCTGGAAATATTAATTTGAAAAAATAAAAACACCAATGAAAAAAGGAGGATACGTGTATATACTTACGAATATAAATAAGACTGTTCTCTATACCTGCGTAACTAACGACATAAAAATGAGAACATACCAGCATAAGTTTGAAAAAGGATCAAAATTTACCAGCAAATACAATGTAAGCTTTCTCATTTATTATGAGGGACTACCAACAATTAATGAAGCAATCACAAGAGAAAAAGCAATAAAAGGAATAAGCCGGGCCAAAAAAGAATCCCTGATAAACAGTTTCAATCCAGAATGGATGGATTTATATGATAAAGTGTTGGATGAGGAATAAATCAATTGATTTATAGGCTGTTTTAATCAGTTTTATATTGGTTTCACCCCTTTCAACAGCTAAGCGTAATAATGCGATAATATCAATTACGACCTTGCAACAAGCATCCGGATTTATTTTTAAAGTGATCATCATTCAGAGGGGCTAAAAGCACTATAAGTTCTGTTATCGAAAACAGTAGCCCCGATGAATCTGTCAGGATTAGACCGGCATCTGATTTAGCGGCTGCCATGGATATTAGGTTCCACCCCATTCAACAGCTAAGCGTAATAATTCGATAATATCAATAACGACCTTGCAACAAGCATCCGGATTTATTTTCAAAGTGATCGTCATTCAGAGGGGCTAAAAGCACTATAAGTTCTGTTATCGAAAACAGTAGCCCCGATGAATCTATCAGGATTAGACCTGCATCTGATTTAGCGGCTGCCCGGGATAATTCCTTCTTACAAGCTAATCAACTATTAAATTTTTCCCTAAATTGCACGCTACATGCAAGGTGTTGCAATAGCAATCTTTCTTAGTTTCCTTATTTTTAATTCAAGCGCCCAGGTAAGTACAAACCTGAGGGTGAAAACAATTACGCTTAAATCTGATACAACCTATCTAGATACACTTCCCATTGCTGATTTTAAAATAATAGCTGCCACAGATTTTGATTCTACAAAATATACTGTGGATTATTTTCACGCGGCTTTAATTACGTCGGAACGGGGCACAATCAGCATCGCTTACCGTGTTATATTTTATCCTTTTCTCTCCAAATATTATCATAAAGATAACAAAATAATACGTGACAGGCAGGGAGATAAAGGCAATGATTTCTTCTATATCCCCCAACAAAAACCAAATCTTGAAGATGATGAATCGGGTCTGAATAAGAGCGGTGTGATTTCCCGTGGCATCACCATAGGCAATAACCAGGACCTGGTATTGAACTCGATTTTTAATTTACAATTAAGCGGTAAATTAAATTCGGAATGGAACGTGCTTGGCTCTATCTCTGATGACAATACACAATTACAGCCAGATGGCACCACGCTTCAATTGCAGGAGTTCGATAAGGTTTTCATCAAGCTTTATAATCAAAAAACACAGGTCACACTCGGTGATTTCGAATTAAAGCCAGATGTATCGCAATCGTATTTCCTGCATTATTATAAACGTAATCGAGGCGTGTATTATACTTCAATGAATAGGATCGATTCCTCAAGGTCATTGAAATATGGAGCAAGTGCGGGAGCCGCCAAAGGAAGGTATGCAAGGCAGGTGGTACAGATAAACGATGGGAACCAGGGCCCATACCGGCTTAAAGGAAATAATGGCGAACAATATGTATTGATCAATGCAGGCAGCGAACGTATCTATCTCGACGATAAGCTCCTGCTTCGTGGCTATGATAACGATTATATTATTGATTATAATACAGGCGAAATTTCTTTCACTGCCAAACATCTGATCATCGCTACGAGTCGCGTGGTGGCTGAATACCAATATACAGACAGGAACTATTCGCGTGCCGTGGTGAATAGCTTTGGTGAATGGCAACAAAAAAATCTCAGCATCCGTTTGCATTACTACAGCGAAAAAGATCTGAAGAACCAACCTCTGTCACTCGATCTCACCGACGCCCAGAAACAAAAGCTGGCCAGCGTGGGAGATAGTGTGAACCAGGCATTCAGCTCGTCAGCCAAAGAGGTGAAGCTTTTTACCACCGAAAAAATATTGTACCGAAAGGTGGATACACTGGGGTACCAGGGTGTTTTTGTATTAGCCAAAGGCAATACCAACGACACCATCTATTATGAGATTACTTTCAATGAAGTAGGCCAGGGCAAAGGTAATTATCGATTGATTAAAAGCGAGGTGAATGGTAAAGTTTATGAGTTCATCCCGCCAATCACAGGAGTGCTTCAGGGCAATGCAGAACCGGTATTGCCCCTTACAGCACCCCAGGGCTTGCAAAATCTTTCAGTAGGTGCCGATTATATCATAAACAAACATGAGAATATAAGTGCAGAAATTGCAGGCAGCAATTTTGATAAGAATGAATTCAGCCGGAAAGATAAAAGTGACGACAAAGGATATGCCTTACATACCCAATGGAATCAGAGTTTCCCTTTATCAAAAAAAGAAAAACCCCTGGAATTAAGCTCCTCCACTGTATTTGATTATCTGAGCAAGGATTATAAAAGCATAGAACGCTTCCGGGATGTTAATTTTTCGAGGATTTGGAACCGCCAGCTACAACAGGTAAACGAAGCCACCACACAGGCCGCGGAGTATAATACCAAAATAAATATCCAGCTGAGAAAGACCGCAGATAAATCATTTAATATTGGTGCAGAACAATATAAAAGAGAAAATGAACAGGATGGTTTACGATACAATTCGTCATTGAATATAAAACAAAAAAATACTACCCTTAATGCCGATGCTGAAATAATGCAAAATAAATTGCTTCAGCTCAACAGTAAAAACACTGGCAGGCTCTGGAGCATTTTCCTCAAGGAGCAACTAACGAAGCCATTAGCTGTTGGAGCCGAAGCAAAACAGGAACAGAGTAAATTTATTTTAGATAATAACGACAGCCTGCAGTATCAGAGTTTCGCCTATGATCAGGGCTTGATATTCCTGCAATGGCAGCAAAAAAACAGTTTGGCAAGGTTGGATATTTCAAGAAGGAATAACGAGGCTCCTGTGGGGGAACATTTCAGCAATTCCTATAGCACCAATATTTATGCGATAAGCAGCAGCACCCAGATAAAAAATCAGAGCTTTCAATTACAGGCACAGTACAAAACCATCGAGGTGCATGATCCAGCACTTACTAACCTTAAGAAGGATGCCACGCTGGCCTTTCA
>JBBRJE010000050.1:0-12525 GCA_038219845.1 Bacteroidia bacterium | reverse complement strand
ATCTCATTTAGCTTACGGATCAAACAACTGCCAATAAAACCAAGCGCTCCGGTAACTATTATCATTTTATTATCGATTATGTTTTCAAAACTACAAATTTTCTAACTTTGCACCAGATTTTATAAATTAAAGATTTGGTTTACGTCACAAGAATAGAGCATTTTAATGCGGCCCACCGCCTCTTCCGATCCGACTGGAGCGATGAAAAGAACGCGATGGTATTTGGTAAATGTGCCAATAAAAACGGGCACGGCCATAATTTCACACTTGAAGTCACGGTGAAAGGTGATCCCGATCCGGATACAGGCTATGTCATTGATTTGAAACGTTTAAAGGAGATCATCCACCACAGGGTAATTGATCGTCTTGACCATAAAAATTTAAACCTGGATGTGCCCTTCCTGCAAAATGTGCAACCCTCGATTGAAAATATCATCGCCTGTATCTGGCAGGAGCTCCTCCCCCATATACCTGCTTCTGCAAAGCTTCACCGTATCACGCTGCATGAAACAAACAGCAATTATTGCGAATATTTTGGTGGCTAGCAGCGGCCTAATTCAGGATGATTTTGCTTCCATACTTCCATCCTGATGACCTTCTGTGATTGCCTTCCTGATTTTGTGTGAGCGGTAATCGAATCTGTTCCATCTCCGTTATATTAAGTACCTTCGCCTCTTAATTTTTTTTATGGATTTTTGATTTTTTGTAATGAGTAAAACCAAAATTATTGCCACCGTTGGCCCTTCGTGCAATAGCAAAGAGATGCTGCATAAATTGGTAAAAGCAGGAGTGAATGTTTTCCGTTTAAATTTTTCCCATGGAACCCATGAAGAGAAATTAGAAATCATGACCCGGATACGTGAGATCAATAAGGACTTTAATGTAAATATCTCGATCCTGGCCGATATCCAGGGCCCTAAGCTGCGCGTAGGAGAAATGGAAAGCGGCGGGGTGAGCTTTAATGAAGGAGATACCATTACCTTTATAGGGGAGAAAGTAATTGGTAATAAAGAACGGGTTTACCTCTCCTATCCTAATTTACATCTGGATGTTAAAGTGGGAGATCATATCATGCTTGATGATGGGAAGCTGGTGACACGTGTTACGCAGGTGCTGGAGAACGGGCAGGTGAAGGCAGAATTTATTCTCGGCGGGATCCTGGGTTCGAAAAAAGGCATTAACTTACCCAATACTAAAATATCCCTTCCCTGCATCACGGAAAAAGACCATGAAGACATATTATTCTGTATCGCACAGGAAGTGGATTGGATTGCACTCTCCTTTATCAGGAAGCCCAGCGATATTCAATCGCTACGCGATATTTTGAATGCACATCAGTCGTTCATTAAAATTATTGCTAAGATAGAAATGCCAGAGGCAGTGGAAAATATTACAGAGATTGTACGTGAAAGCGATGGCGTTATGGTGGCACGCGGTGATTTAGGAGTAGAGATGCCGATGGAAAAAATACCTCATATTCAAAAAACCATTATCCGCAAATGCATACACCGGGCCAAACCTGTGATTGTGGCGACACAAATGATGGAGAGCATGATGGAAAAAACCCAGCCTAACCGGAGCGAAATCACCGATGTGGCCAATGCGGTGTATGATGGTACTGATGCCGTGATGCTCAGCGGTGAAACAGCCGTGGGGCGCTATCCTGAGCTCGTGGTGCAAACCATGCGAAAGATTTGCGATGAGGTGGAAAAGGAAGCCGTGATTTATACGCGCGACCTGATACCTCAGAAACATTCGCCTTCTTTTTTAAGCGACGCCTTATGCTATAATGCCTGTAAAATTGCCGAAGACCTTGAGGCAAAAGCCATGATTGGCATGACACGCAGTGGTTATACGGCATTTAAGCTTAGCAGCTTCCGGCCTCATGCAGAGATCTATATTTTCAGCGACCGGCAGAGCATCATCAATCAGCTGAGCCTTTGCTGGGGCGTGAAAGCCTTTACCTATACAAAGTTCGAAAGCACCGATATAACGATAAGGGATGTGCAGCAGATACTGGTGGATAATAATTATGTTCGACCGGGTGATGTGGTTATTAATACAGGCAGTATGCCTTTAAATGAACAGGGAATAGCCAATATGGTTAAAATATCGGTGATATAAATAAATCTGATCCACTAAATTTATTAAAAAAAATCGTGTATAAATACATTTCAGCAATTACCTCATTCCTGCTATTTTCACATGTTATTTTGGCTTAAAATATGACTGCGATCCAAGAAAAAGTTAAGCAGATATTCACTGAATTCCTTACTAAAAACGCCCACCGGAAAACGCCCGAGAGGTATGCTATTTTAGAAGAGATCTATGCGCGCAAAAGTCATTTCGATGTGGAGCAGCTATTTCTTCAGATGAAAAATAAAAAATACAGGGTGAGCCGCGCTACGGTTTACAACACGCTGGATCTGCTGCTGGCTTGCGATCTGGTGACCAAGCATCAGTTTGGTAAAAATATTGCGCAATTCGAACCCTCCGTAGGCAATAAGCAGCATGATCATTTAATTTGCACCCGGTGTAATAAGGTGATCGAATTTTGCGACCCGCGAATTCAACAGATTCAGCAAATGATGGGAGATATATTGAAGTTTGAAGTGATGCAGCATTCTCTGAATCTTTTTGGCAAGCCGCAATTTGACGATAATGATGTATGTATGCATTGTAATAAGCACCAGGTAGAGATCGAAACCCTGGCCCGTCCCACACTATAAGAATTTTAATGTGAGATGTATTATAATAAATTAATTTTGATACGACTATGGTAGATGTAATTTTAGGACTGCAATGGGGAGATGAAGGCAAAGGCAAAATTGTCGATTTCCTAGCCCCCGCATATGATATCATCGCACGGTTTCAGGGGGGGCCTAATGCAGGTCACTCGCTGGAATTTGATGGTCATAAAGTAGTTTTAAATACGATCCCGTCAGGAATTTTTCAATCGCATTGCATCAATATTATTGGCAATGGTGTAGTAATCGATCCCATCCTTCTTAAAAAAGAAATTGAGAAAATCACACCCCTCTGCGCTGATATAAAAGCACGCCTGCTGATAAGCAAAAAAGCACACCTGATACTTCCCTCCCATAGAACGATGGATGCGGCAAGCGAAGCATCCAAAGGCGATCTGAAGATCGGTTCCACATTAAGGGGCATCTCACCTACCTACCAGGATAAAATTGGAAGAAGCGGGCTTCGTATTGGAGATATGTTCAGCTCGAATTTCAGTGAAAAGTATCAATCACAAACCGGACAGCATCATAAAAATATCAATATGCTTGGCTATGAATTTGATAATGCCGAGATTGAGAAAGAATGGTTTAATGCCATAGATTTTATTAAGGAATTCAGCTGCATCGACAGTGAATATTATATTAACGACGCTATTAGAAACGGCAAAAAAATATTGGCCGAAGGGGCTCAGGGAAGCATGCTCGATATTGATTTTGGAACCTATCCTTTTGTTACTTCTTCCAACACACTCTCCTCGGGGGTTTGCACCGGGCTCGGTATTGCGCCAAGGCATATTGGCGAAGTATTTGGAATATTCAAAGCCTATTGCACCCGCGTGGGCAGCGGCCCCTTTCCTACCGAGCTCGATAATGAGATGGGTGAGATTCTGCGTCAGAAAGGCCATGAATTCGGAGCCACTACAGGCAGGCCCCGAAGAACCGGTTGGATTGATTTACCGCAGTTAAACTATACCATCATGCTTAATGGTGTAACACAGCTGGTAATGACCAAAGCAGATGTATTGAATGGATTTGAGGAGATCCAAGCCTGTGAAGCTTACGAAATAAAAGGAATGCAAACCACGGAAGTGCCATATGACTTATGCGATGTAGCGATTAAACCAGTATTGAAAACCATACCCGGATGGAATCAGGAAGGACTTGAATTACCTTCTCCCTTATTGTCCTATATCAACTACCTGGAAGACAAATTAGGCACGCCTGTTAAAATTGTTTCACTCGGACCCGATCGCAAAGCTACGCTGTTCCGATAATTACAATATCATTGAAGTGCTTTATATTAATACGCTGCAGGTGGTTAATTTCAGGAACCACGAAAGTCAAACGATCCAATTTCTTCCGAAGCTCAATGCTATCTGCGGGAATAATGGTACAGGTAAAACCAACCTGCTGGATGCGATAAATTACCTCTGTCTCACCAAAAGTTATTTTAATACAATTGATTCACAAAATATACGTGAAGGAGAAAATTATTTTACCATCGAAGGTGATTTTATTCTGAATAAAAACCATGACAAGGTGTTTTGCGGATTCACGGAAGGAGGAAAAAAAATACTGAAGAACAATAATATTCCTTACGAAAAACTAAATGAACATATAGGCTTGCTTCCCCTTATCGTTAATGCACCAGCTGATGCTGCCATCATCACAGGGGGTAGCGCTGAGAGAAGAAAATTCATCGATAGTACCTTGTCGCAAACGGATCCGGCATATCTTGCAGCACTGATTAAATTTAATAAATTTATTGAGCAACGCAATGCGCAGTTAAAATTATTTGAAAAAAATAATACATTCGACCCGGGCTTGCTCCAGCTTTACGATGAACAGATTGAACCGCTGAATGACTATGTGCACCTTAAGCGTAAGGCTTTCTTTAAAGATATCTACCCATTTTTTTCAGTCCATTATAAAATGATTGCCAAGATACAGGAGCCTGTAACTATTTCTTACCAGAGCGAATTCCTAACAGGTACCTACCTGTACGCCTCCGTTAGAAACTATAAGAGGGATATGGTTTTGGGCTATTCGAGCTCCGGTGTACACCGGGATGATATGGAGCTGCTTTTCAATAAACAGCCGGCGAAAAAGTGGTCATCCCAGGGACAACAAAAAACATTATTGCTCGCATTAAGGCTCGCACAATTACAATACATGGAAACGCAGCTTGGAATAAAACCCATCCTGCTCCTGGATGATATCTTTGACAAGCTCGATACACACAGGTGTAAAGCGCTTGTAGAACTTTTGAACAGCGATGCCGTGGGACAGGTTATAACCACCCATACCAATACAGAAATTTTTGGAGAGGAAAATAAAATAATCTTAAATTAAAATGAAACACTGGATCGGAGCGATGCGTGTGCGTACGCTGCCCTTGAGCATTGCCGGGATTGTCACCGGGGGTGTTATGGCTTATAATCATTCAGCCGGAGGCTTTAATTATTATGTGTTCCTGCTTGCACTGGTCACGGCATTGTTACTTCAGATATTAAGCAATTTTGCCAATGATTATGGGGATTTTGAAAATGGGGCTGATAATGAGAGCAGGAAAGGGCCGCAACGTGCAGTGCAATCTGGTTCCATCTCCGCTATGCAAATGCGCCAGGCAATAATCATTACCGCTTCGTTAACGATTATAGCCGGGTGCTGCTTACTATTCGCGGCATTCAGAGATATTGACACAAAATTTATTTTATACTTTATCCTTGGACTCGCTTGCGTAGTGGCCGCATTAAAATACACGATGGGTAAAAATCCTTATGGCTATAAAGGATGGGGTGATCTGTTTGTTTTTGTTTTCTTCGGACCGGTATCTGCAACCGGCATTTATTTCCTGATTACCGGAATGTTTTCATGGCCGGTGCTCTTGCCCTCCATAAGCATTGGCGCCTGGAGCACCGCAGTATTAAATCTGAATAATTTAAGAGATATGGAGAATGATAAGGCGGCAGGAAAAATAACCATCCCTGTCCGATTAGGAAAATCCAAAGGCCTGGCTTATCAATTCATTCTAATTCTTCTCCCTTTTATTTCCAATACTTTTTATGCCATCATCATGCATAATAATCTCCTGCTTGCATTGAACATACTCGCATTAATTCCTGCCTATATATTGTTTAAACCTTTGACCCGGCAACCCAACCATATCAGCCTGGATAATACCTTAAAAAAAACGGCTTTGTTCACCCTGGTGTTTACCATTTTATTTGTGCTTGGTGTATTGCTTAATCAGGAATTCAATTCAACAAATTTTTCAATATCAGATGTTTTTCCAAAAACGATAATGGTATCGCTGTCATAAATAGTGTTGTCGGATTTAGGCACCCCGATAACGCTGATGGTCATGGTAGGCGTCCCATCAATCATCTCGGTCATCTCCCTTCTCAGGGTGATAAGATTAAGCTTATAGGTCTCGCGGAAGCCGATCTCGCTCACCGCCTTATTCCAGGTTTTATTCGGGGATTTTATCTCCGCGATCTCATAATGATCGCTAAGCTGCAAAAATGTTTTTACATTAGGGTGAATCAAACGCTCTGCCACAATGCTTCCTACCTCTTCTTCAGGAGACAGAATCTCTTCTACGCCCATACGTTCCAGGATCAGGCGTTGCTGTGAGGTAGAGGCACGCGCAATAATCCTTTTAATCTTAAGGCTCATCAAATGAACAACGGTAAGCAGTAAGGATTCAAAATCTTCCCCTATGGCAATCACCACGGCATCTACCTCATTAATATTTTGTGCTTTTAAATTCCGCAGGTCCGTACTGTCCATGCATACAGGCAGGGAAACATCGTCACGTAAGGCATCAACTTTAGCCATCGATTTATCCATGGCAATTACCTCGGCGCCTCGCTCACTAAGGGTTTTGGCAATGCGCGTACCAAAGCGTCCTAAGCCAATTACTGCAAATTTGTATCTCATGGGTTGTTTCGGATATATTGTTTAAAATGATCCCTTAATATCTGCAAACCTACATCAAAAGATGTATTGTTCAATACGATAATATCTGCAATCTCTTTATAGGGCACCAGGTATTTTGTATAGGAAGGTATCACATGGTTATGCCATTGATAAATGGAGGTCTCATCATCGATGTTACGTTCTACCCGGTCGCGTGTTATCCGCCGGTTCCAGCGCAGCTCATCCTTGGCATCCACAAAAATTCTAAGGTTGAGGTGCTTTACTATTTCAGGCTCACTGAATATAAATAAGCCCTCCACAATTATTATCCTGGCCGGATTTTGTTTGATATATTCCGGAATAACATTTTCATTATTGAAAGTATATTCCTTGCGCTCATAAGCTTGTCCATTTTTTAATTTACTAAGATCATTAATGAAGCCTTCGATATCCAATGCCTCCGGCTCATCGAAATTAGGCTGACCGTTATTATCGAGCGGGATCTGAGCTAATGGTTTATAGTAATTATCAAAAGATATCAAGCATACCTCTTCCGGAGAGAAACCGTCTTTCAAAGCCTTCAAAAAACTTGTTTTGCCGGAAGCGCTTCCACCAGTAATACCAACAATATAAGGTTGCATAGAAGAGCAAAAATATATTTTATTTTTTTATCAGGTGTAATCGCTGGTAATACAGCGGTTAAATTTCTGCAACGCAGGATTATAAAAATTTTGCGAAGGATCCTTAACTATTAAAATAGAAAATCCATTTGCTTGATTGCCGTTTGTGAATTAATGGCTGGCACAACAAGACCAGTACTATTTTAAAGCAAATTTGTTTTGGAGTTATACTATTAGTTCCTAATTTCACCTCTGGTTTTAGTATCACAAGAACTTATCTTTTTAATCATTCATGACCAATAAAAAAGTTATCATTTTAGGAGGAGGCGTTGCCGGTATGAGCGCTGCCCACGAATTGTCGGACAGAGGTTACGAAGTGGAGGTATATGAGCGTAACCCTGTGTACGTAGGCGGTAAAGCCCGTAGTGTTGATTATTTTGGTGATCCATCGGGGCCGTATAAAATACCATTGCCGGGCGAACATGGCTTTCGGTTTTTCCCTGGATTCTATAAGCATATTACGGATACGATGAAGCGTATACCATTCACCACCGCCAAGGGCAAAAGAGAATCTGTTTATGATAATCTTACCCCTA
The DNA here is from genome assembly GCA_038219845.1 of Bacteroidia bacterium. GTDB lineage: Bacteria > Bacteroidota > Bacteroidia > UKL13-3 > UKL13-3 > CAINMV01. The sequence continues at coordinate 4,641 of JBBRJE010000050.1, read as the reverse complement.
CCTCCCGGATCATGATTGCGCGTTATGGCTTATCGCCCATTGTAACCATCGCCTCTTTTCCAAAAAACGCAGAGGATATCCGGTTGATCATTAAAGACCTGCATGGCACCGATACGGGGCTTAGCCCTGAGAGTGAAAAGTTTTTTGCCGAGCGTATATGGCAGCTTGCCACCAGTTGCACCAACCGCCGAAATAATGATTATGAACGTTTAAGCTGGTGGCAATACCTCGAAGCCGACAAGTATGGCGAACCATATATCAGCCTTCTGGTGGAAGGGCTCACGCGCACCTTAGTGGCAGCACAGGCCAACACCGCCAGTACAAAAACAGGAGGCAACGTTTTTCTTCAACTCCTTTTTTGTATGATCGATCCATCGGTAAATACAGACAGGGTGCTCGATGGCCCCACCAATGAGCGATGGCTTTATGCCTGGAGCGATTATTTGAAAAGTAAAGGTGTAAAATATTTTCAAGGCTATGAAGCCCTTGAAGTAAAAATGAATTCGGAAGAAATAAAGCTTAATCCCAATGCAAGCGAAAAAATAATCTCGGCCAAAATAAAAAAACCCGACGGAACAATCATGGATGTAACGGGGGATCACTATATTTTAGCCATGCCGGTAGAGAGAGCTGCGCCGTTGATCACCAAAGAAATCATTGCTGCCGATGAAACACTGCAATATATAATTGATCTCGCACCAAAAGTAAACTGGATGAACGGGATCCAGTTCTATCTCAACCAGGATGTGGTAATTAATAAAGGCCATGTAATTTATAGTAATAGTGAATGGGCACTTACCAGTATTTCACAGGTTCAATTCTGGGATGATTACGATATCACCAGCAAAGGAAATGGAGATGTGAAAGGCTTACTGAGCGTGGATATCAGCGATTGGCAACAAGCGGGTAAATTTACCACCACTAAATGTGCCGATGATTGTACTAAAGAAGAGGTGATGCTCGAGGTATGGGCGCAACTAAAAAACAGCCTCAATGTAAACGATACCGTTGTTTTAAGCGATGATATGAGGGTAGATTGGTTCCTGGACCGCGATATCGAAATAAGCTCCACCCTCACCAAGGAAAATCCTATTTATCTGACCAATCGCGAACCCTTACTGGTGAACATGGTAAATACCTGGGATTTGCGGCCCGATGCCTCCAATGATATTGACAATTTATTTTTTGCTGCCGATTATGTGCGCACATTCACCGACCGGGCTACCATGGAGGGCGCAAACGAGGCAGCACGTAGGGCAGTAAACTGTATTCTTGATAAGGATGAAAATGAGGCCCCAGAATGTCAGGTATGGCCATTGGAGGAACCTGCATTTTTCAATCCGTTGAAATGGTATGATGAAAAAAGATGGGATAAAGGATTGCCATGGACAATGCATATTCCTTTATGGCTTAAAGCCTTTATGATGATTTGGACAGTATGGTGTTTTATTACTTCCATTTTTCAATTTGTTTTTAATAAAATTATTAATTTATCTACCGACGAAAATAAACGAAGGACCTGGTTTATTTTGGGAAGCATGGCCTTAGCAATTGGCTGCCTGGCATTGGCGATGTTGAAATTTCACGGCTGGCAAAGTGGAGCCTGGTGGGGCTTTGGCTTTACAGGCCTCTATATTTTATACGCTATTATATTTAAGGATGCACTGCTTGGGCGTTTCATTTTATTTGGCCTTGCTGCCGGGATAACAGAATTATTACCTGATAACTGGTTGGTGAATCATACGCATACTTTATTCTATCCACCCAACGAGCCCATGCTATATGCCTCGCCAGCCTATATGCCATTCAGCTGGACGGTGGTGCTGCTTCAGGTTGGGTATCTTGGATTTTTAATTAATAAGAAATATAATGTATGGATTGCTTCACTGGGCGTAGGAATATTAGGTTGTATGATCATCCCTTTGTATGAATATATGGCTATCAATGCCGGATGGTGGTATTATGAGAGCGCACCCATGTGGGGGATGGTGCCCATTTATATTTTTGTTGCGGAGGGGCTGCTAATGATTTCTATCCCTGACCTTTATGACCGCTGTGAAAAAATTTCACTGAAATGGATTCCTGTGCTTGGAATAATCCAGGGATTGGTGATGTGGCTGGCTTGTATCATCGCGTATTATTTGGTGGGGTAGCAGAGGAATGAAAAATGGAGAATGAATATTATATAAATCATGCTAAGCCAAAAAGACATTAATATTTACAAAATAGAAAAAGGAAGAGAATGAAAAAATTTATCCAGCAATTTATCCCGGAAAAATACACGCATGATGAAGAGATTTTCCGTAAAGCGAGGCTCTTCGTTAACACGTGCTTTATCACCAGCATTTTCTCCTCCTTTTATTTCCTGACCTCCTTCAATTTCGATATGCATAATGTGATGTATGCCATGGTGTTTAATGTTGTAGGGTTTATCATTCTTCCTTTTGTTCTTATGAAAGACCTGCTACCATTGAAAATCCTGGCGAATACCTATATCCTTATTGGAACCGTTGGGGTATTAATCGTGGTATTCAATACAGGCGGCCTTCAATCTTCTGTATTGCCCTGGCTCGCGGTATTGCCCCTGGCCTCGCTGATGCTAATAGACAAAAAAAGCGGCTGGTTCTGGACGGTCACTTCTTATATCAGCATCACAGTGATTGGAATTCTCACGATCAATTCTTTTAATTTTAAAGATGAAACAAGCAAGGCGATTCTGAATATATTCAATACAAGCAACCTCAATGGATTGGGCGTGCTCATCTTCCTGATTGCCCTGGTATTTGAAAATACAAAGAACACGGCATTGAAAAACCTGGATGATAAAAACAAACAATTGGATAAAGAGAAGCATAGAAGTGATGAATTGTTGCTAAATATTTTGCCTCAGGAGGTAATGGAAGAATTAAAAGAAACAGGCTTCTCGAAAGCACGGCTTTATAATCATGTCACCGTATTATTTACTGATTTTGTAAACTTCACTCAGATAAGTGAAAAGCTAAGCCCTGAAGACCTGGTAGCTGAAATCGACTTTTGTTTTAAAGGCTTTGATAATATCATTGAACGCAACGGACTGGAAAAAATTAAAACAATCGGTGATGCTTACCTGGCCGTTTGCGGACTGCCCAATGAGGACAAGGACCATGCGATCAATTGTGTTAAAGCATCCCTGGAAATAATTAAGTTCATGCAAAAACGGAAAGAGGACGGTGGTTTATTTGAAATACGCATTGGCATCAACAGTGGTTCCGTGGTGGCGGGGATCGTAGGTATAAAAAAATATGCATACGATATCTGGGGCGATACAGTAAACACGGCAGCGCGTATGGAACAAAACAGCGAAACCGGCAAAATAAATATTAGTGGCAGTACTTTCGATTTAATTAGAAACGATTTTAATTGTAAGCATCGAGGTAAAATAGAAGCAAAGAATAAAGGAGAGATAGATATGTATTTCGTAAACTGAATATAAATATAATCTTAAAGTTTTCTAAAAGTAAACTTTAAATCGGAATTAGGCTTTTGCAAACACCAAGCAAAAAATAGATCCTTCTTGGCGGCGGATTTGGCCTGTCGCTGTTCGACCCGGTTACCGGCAAATCCGAGGCGCACCTTAGCGATTACTTCAAAGAAAATAAAGGCCTGGTAGGTATTCAAAACTTTTTTCATATTAAAGATAGGGAATTGATCCTGGCTACTTCGTGGCGATCCTTTATAAAACTGGATATCAACTATAATTTAGAAAAGGAACTACACGGATTTACTAATATCCAGGATTTAAAGAAACCATTTGTACAGCCAGGGTTGATCGATTGCATTTGGTTTGATAATAAATTTTATTACGCGGTAGGGTATCATTCTTTAGGCTATTATGACCCGGCGACAGGTGAAAATAAATTATCTGAATTACCTAAAGGAACGGCTGAATTTGGCTTATCGTTAATGGTGGATAAGGATAGTCTTATCTGGCTTGGCTATGAGTTCGGTGTTAAGTTGTTTAATAAGGATTTAAAATTAATAAAAACCTTTAAGGCTGATGCTAATGATCAGAAAACGGTTTCGGGAAATTCAGTCAAATCTATAATCCAGGACCATACAGGAGTCATTTATATCGGAACAGATCATGGTCTAAATGCCTATGACAAACAAACCGGGGAATTCAAAAGAATAAATACCAATGAGGGCCTTGGAGAAAATGCGGTGAATGGAATTTTTGAAGACAGGGAGAATAATTTATGGATAAGCGGGCTTAACACGATCAGTATCATTTCGCCGGACCGGAATTCAGTACGTACATTTATGCATAGCGATGCCTTTCCTTTCCGGCTATTAGGCAGGCGCTTTGCCCAGGATCGGGCATCACAAAATATTTATTTCAATTCAGATGAAGGCTTATGGCAGGTTCAGCCCTCGGCGATAAAGCGCAGCGCCATCCTAACTGCTTCTGCCGGCCTAATAGATCTTGATATTAATAACGAAGCGTATCCGATGGATTCGCCATTATTTCTTAAAAATTATTTTACATTAAACTCAAATCAAAATCACCTGAACTTCAAATTCGGATACCCTCAAAAAACAAGTTCATCAACCTTATTAGCCAGGTTGAATGGGGTGGAAAAAGATTGGAAAATAGTTCCGGAG
>JBBRJE010000049.1:0-12575 GCA_038219845.1 Bacteroidia bacterium | reverse complement strand
CCAGGAGCTGCGAAATATTCGCTAAAAATACAGACCTTGGATAAAAACCTGCTCTCAATTTTAGTAAAATTGTATTTCTATCCGCATGAAAGGTAATCTTGCTGCATAATAAAATTATTCGGTAATGACATTTGATGAAGCACAGGCACTTAAAAAATCTTTAATATCTGATACCTATATTTCCTCTGCCGGGAATGAGCTTCGTATATTCATTGTACCTGAAGAAGAAAAAGGTCTGGAGGTATATAAATCTGCTTTAAAATATAATTGGCAGAACATAAAAGATAAGGTAGCAAGGCAGTATACGAACCAAGACCGGTTTATCCTCTTTGGCATACGTCAGCTCAGGAATGGGGCATTCGCCGGTGGACCATTTGAAATCAGCAAGCACCAAGAAATGCTGAAGATTGAACCGGTGAAATAATCGGGCGTACCGCTACCGGAGCCAGATAACTGTTGTCTCTACCGGATGATCTCCCATGCCTTTTCCTATTACCCGCCCTCTTTGCCATGCTCGAAATAGGGCAACTCATCATTCGATACAGGCTCTTCCTGGTTCCAATAGGCTAAAGTAACAATATGCCCATCGGGAGTTTTCAGAAGCCTGCCAAAAATAGCGTTGATCGTATTGAAGCGCATATCGGTAACGCCGATAGTAAATGATACCGGCTCGGATGCCGGCGCCTGATCCAAAACCTCAGCTGCTGCAGCATCCACCGTTGGAGAAGATTTCGGAGCTTTTGCCGGTGGACTCGGCGCAATAACAACTGTAAATTTATTGTATTCTAAAATTGATTTTAAAAAATCTGCCCTTTCTTTAAACACATTTTTTTCAACGATCGCACATTTTACACCATTGAGATCTTCGGAGGTATGATTGGAATTGATGGCCATTAGTATATTTTTTGATTAAGAGACCGGAAGAAAACTAAGTTTGAATAAAAACAAATAACGTAAAGAAATGCTGAAACAAAAATTCAATTTATTAATTTAATCAATCAGCATTGTTAACGACAATTTGAGAATGTAGAAAAAACAAAGTTTACAAAGATTAAAATACACTCAAAGTTCACGAAGGGAATACCAAATGTATAAGGAAATTCTAAATTTATTTTACTTAATGTTCTTTGTTTGAATTCACTTTGTGTTCTCTGTGGTTTCTGTATTTAGTATTAAAATCCTGTGCTTAATGAAAATATATATTCATAAATAGTACCCCATAAGCCAATAACTACGATTCCTGCAAGGCAGATAAACAAAGCCAGTTTCGGCATCCATGGAATATATAGTTTTACCATCGGCTGCTCATTACTATCCATGAAAATAGATCTTACAATCCTCAAATAATAATAAAACGACACCACCATATTTAAGGCGGCAATAGTAATTAATATATAATTTCCCTGCGCTGCACCCGCAATCAATAAAAAGAATTTACCAAAGAAACCGGCAGTTGGAGGTACGCCGGCCAATGAAAATAAAGCGATGGTAAGCACCCAGGAAAGCATCGGGTTTGTTTTATAAAAACCTTTGTAATCTGAGATATTTTCATTCCCCGTTAGGGCACTTACCAATGACACCACGCCAAATGCCCCAAGATTGGAAAAGATATAGATCAATACAAAATAGATCACAGAAGCTGTTCCCATTTGAGAGCTTCCCGAAATACCAATCAATATAAAACCAACCTGTGCGATCGAAGAAAATGCAAGAAAACGTTTGAAATTATTCTGTCTTATAGCAAATAAATTGCCAATGAGAATGGTGAGCACAGAAAGAAGGAACAATATATTATACCATAATTCCGCCAGAGGTTTGAACAAAGTATATAAAACAGAAACGAAAACAAAAAGCACCGCGCCTTTAGAGATCACAGAGAGATAGGAAGTCACTGCCACGGGTGATCCTTCATATACATCAGCAGTCCAGAAATGAAAAGGCGCTACAGAAATTTTGAAAGAGAAGCCTGCTATTAATAAAACAAAAGCAAATATTTGTAAAGGCCCGGCTGTAAGATATGGCGTGATCTCTGTAAAATTTAAAGAGCCTGTAATTCCATAAACAAGGGAAATACCAAACAAGAGCAGGCCGGAAGAAAAGGCCGAAGAAATAATCAATTTCATGGCAGCCTCTGATGAAGCGCGCTTCTCCAAATCGAAATTGGCCATAGCTGATAAGGGAATGGTGGAGAGTTCGAGGCCGAGATAGAACATCAGCAAATTGCCGCTCGATATCATATAAAACATGCCCAGCAAAGTAGAAAGCATCAATATATAAAACTCAGATAAATGCTTGTGGTTTTTCAACCAGGAATACGACTGCATGGAAATAAGCAACACTCCTATATTTAGAATATTTTTTTCGAGCGTGATGAGCGCGTTCGTTTTAAACATATTGCCGAAGAGCATTCCTTCTGCTGGCATAATAAATCCTGAAATAAGATTGAGAAATAATAATGCATTGATGAGATGAAGCAAGCTTTCATTGCTGCGGTCTTTGCCTACTTTTAATATCAACAAGATAAAGATGATGAGTAAAAGCATCAGCTCCTGTTTCATTAAAATAAAAAAGTCGTTCAATATCATTCCTGAATTTTATTTAGTCATTAGCGCTTGTCCTGTTTGTAATAAAATTTCCTGTGTACCCGGTGTGATCAGATCCTTCAAATAAAATGGAAGCACCCCAATCACTACAATCCCACCGATTAAGATTACCGCAACCAGCTTTTCATTCCACCTGGCATCTGTTAACTCACTAAAATGCGAATCGGTAATTGGCCCCATCACGGCGCTTCCAGCGGCGCGCAAAATATAAACTGCCGTCACCACGATCGAAGCACAAGCTAAAATTGTAGCCAGGCGATACATCGGGTCCGGGTTTTGCCAGGAACCCATAAATATGGTCATCTCGGCCACAAAGCCCGAGAAGCCCGGCAAGCCTAAGGAACATAATCCTGCAATAATAAATACGGCAGAAATAAAAGGCATCACTTTCATCAAGCCTCCCAATTGCGCCACCATTCTTGTATGCGTACGGGAATAAATCATTCCAATGGCGGCGAAGAAAAGGGCGGTCATTAAGCCATGGGAAACCATTTGCATGACGGCTCCGGTAATGGACGTTTGCGTGAGCATGCCAATGCCAAGCAATACGAAACCACAATGGCTGATGGAAGAATAGGCATTGATATATTTCAGATCCTTTTGCATCATGGTAGCTAAAGCGCCATAAATAATAGCAATGGTAGAAAGCAAAATAATTATTCCTGAATAGGCATGCGCGGCATCAGGCATTAAATATGTGGCGACACGCAGGCAGCCATAGCCACCCAGCTTCATGGAAATCCCGGCAAGGAACATGGAAGCAGCTGTAGGTGCAGATGAATGGCCGTCGGGCACCCAGGTATGAAAAGGAAAAAGCGCGGTAAATATTCCGAAGCCCACGAAAGCGAAAGGGAAAAAGAGGAGCTGGGCATCCATAGGAATTCTGAATTTCGAAATCTGCACCAGGTCGAAAGAATGCAAACCACCAATATTTGTATTGAAATAAATGCCGCTTAACCCAACAAACACAAGTGCTGAACCTCCCATGAGCATAAGCGCAAGCTTCATGGCGCTGTATTCTTTCGGGCCGCTTCCCCAAATCCCAATCAATAAAAATTTGGGTATTACCGCCACTTCTAAAAAGAAAAATAAAGTGAAAAGATCGAGGGAGATAAAAAACCCATAGGCTCCCATGCTTAGAAAAATCAGGAGGAAAAAAAACTCTTTGCTTAAGCTATCCATAGTCCAGGATACAAGCACGCCTGCAATTACAACGAATGCTGTGAGGAGGATCATGGCCACAGAAATACCATCCACTCCAATATGATAATTGATGTTTAAAGGGGCAAACCAGGAATAGTTGAACTCAAATAACATTTGGGAAATATTTCCGGCAGTGCGTTCTTCATAAAAATTATAAAGTAAGAAAAAAGCCAGGATAAATTGCAATGCAGAGCCAAGGAGCGCGGTCATTCTCACCTGCTTCAAGCCTTTGCAAAATAAAATGGCAATGGCTGTTAGCATGGGAATAAGCAAGAGTAAATTTAGATTCATGCGATGAACATCAATTTAATATATAAATAAATAAAGCAGACAAGCCAATAATACCAAGGAAGAAATAAAGCGCATAAGCCTGCACCTTACCTGATTGTATGCCTTTGATCTGTTCTGAAATGATTGCTGTGCCTCCTGCCATTTTGTTGATGATTCCATCAACAATATTTTTATCAAACCAGGCGGCAGGTTTTCCAATTAGATTAAAAATAATTTTTTGGGTGAGGAATAAATATATCTCATCAATATAAAATTTCTTATAGGCTGCTTTATAAAAACCTCCCATGACATTGGCGATTTTTTGAGGTTTGTCATTCTCTGTTTTATATAAATTCAGGGCCAGCAAAATTCCTGCTATTCCAAATAAAACAGGAGTTAATGAGAAAAGGATATTGATATGCGTTTCCAATTCAGCCCCATCAGAAGTTACCAAGCTGGAAATGGGTACAAAGCCCGCCAATAAAGCACAAGATCCTAATATAAGCAATGGAATTTTCATGGATAAAGTTCCTTCATTATGATGCTCGCCATGAAGCAATGCCTCTTTTTTCCAGAAGATAGAAAAGTACAATCGAAACATATAAAAAGCAGTTAATCCGGAAGTAAACAGGGCAATACAAAACACTAATTTGTTAGCATGAAAAGTGGCAAGTAAAATTTCTTCTTTGCTAAAGAAGCCTGCAAAAGGGGGAATGCCTGCGATCGCCAGACATGCAATTAGAAAAGTAATATGCGTGATGGGCATATACTTACGCAATCCGCCCATATCCTTCATATCATTGCTATGCACCAAATGTATCACGGCTCCCGCGCCTAAGAATAATAATGATTTAAAAAATGCATGGGTGAATAAATGAAACATGGAAGCCATATAACCCAATCCATCTTCCCCTCCTTTTCCTGATACTCCCAAGGCAAACATCATATAACCGATTTGTGACATCGTGGAATACGCGAGCACCCGTTTGATATCTGTTTGAGCGCAGGCGATAACGGCAGCCAGTAAGGCAGAAAAGGCGCCAATATAGGTGACCACAAACAGCGCTGCATGGTCAAACACAAAAACAGGAAATAACCTGGCAACCAAAAATACACCTGCAACAACCATGGTAGCAGCATGAATCAAGGCAGAAACAGGTGTTGGGCCTTCCATGGCGTCAGGTAGCCAGATATGCAAAGGAAACATGGCTGACTTTCCTGCACCTCCAATAAAAACCAAAACCAATCCCCAGGTAAGCATGGTAATACCAAAGAAAGAGGCCGTGGTGATGCTTAAATATTGTGATGACTGCGGATCTGTTAATCGTGAAATAAGCGTTTGAAAATCTAAAGTTTCCGCATGAAATGATAAAATTAATATGCCAATCAAAAATCCGAGATCCGCAAAACGTGTGACGATGAATGCTTTTTTGGCGGCGGCTACTGCAGCAGGTTTTTCGTAATAATATCCAATTAATAAGAAAGAAGAAACTCCCACCAATTCCCAAAACATATAGATCTGGAAAATATTTATTGAAAGAACCAAACCCAGCATGGAGAAAGTGAAGAGGGAAAGAAAAGCATAATAAGTAGCAAAGCGGTCTTCCCCTTTCATATAACCCAGGCTGAAAATATGGACCATGAGCGAAACAAAACTAACCACCACCAGCATCATAACAGATAAAGGGTCAAGGACTGCTCCCATATCAATAGATATATTGGGACTGAATTGCAGCCAGCTATATTTTAAAGGGATGAGCTGATGAAAAATGCCATCCTTTTTTCCATCAACAAAAAAATATTGGAATGCGGTGGCCAAAGATAAAAATGCAGACAAGCCTAAAATGCAGGTTCCAATGATGCCTGCTGATTTATTGAAATATTTTCTTCCAAATAAACCCAGGATAACAAAACCTGCGAGGGGTGCCAAGGGGATCAGCGCTATATAAGAATAGATACTCATTTTAATATTTTAATTCTCCGGCTTCTTCCACATCAACGGAATGATGGCTTCTATAGAGGTTAATAATAATTGCAATGGCTACTGCGGCTTCGGCAGCAGCAATGGTTATAATGAAGATCGTGAAAAAAACACCATCGAGATTCTCAGGATATAAATATTTATTGAAAGCCACAAAATTTATATTCACACTGTTTAAAATTAGTTCCACCGACATCAAAATGGTAATCATATTCCTTCGAGTGAAGAACCCGTACATACCTATAAAGAACAGGGCAGTACTTACAAAAAGAATATGTGTTAATGGTATTCCGTTCATTCTTCTGTTTGTTTATTTTTCATGGCGATCACGATACAACCGATCATGGCGGCGAGCAATAAAATACTGATGACTTCAAATGGTAAGATATAACCATGCTCCGTAGTGCTTAACATTTGCGTACCGATAGCTGCAACGCCGGGCTGGAAAGGAATACTGCCTGAATGAAACCCATATTGGTAGATTAGCAGGAAGGTGAATGCGAATCCAAAACAGACAGCGAATAAGGAAAATAATGATCTTTTAAGCACCGGCTTCAGCATTTCTTCACCTGATTTTTGAGTAAGAAAAATAGAGAAGATAATCAGCACCACAATGCCACCTACATAAATAATGATTTGAACTGCTGCAATAAATTCCACCTGCATCCAGAAATATAAAGCGGCGATGCCCATTAAGCAAAATAATAACCAGATGGCAGCGCGGAATATTTTACCGGTTGTTACTGCCAGTGCTCCTGTGCCCAAGATGAAGGCGGAGATGATATAAAAAAGTATTGTACCGCTATTCATTATTCTACTCCCGCTTTAATTTTTGATCCAGGGAAATTTAAGACTTTTGTGAGCTGGGCCCGGTCGAATACGCTGTGTTCAAATGTCGGGGCCATTTTTATAGCGTCGGTAGGGCAGGCAATAATACATAAATTGCACATGGTGCATAATTCCAAATGATAAACAAAAGTGTCTATTGCTTTTTTCTTTTTTCCTTCTTCATTGATTTCAAACTTATTTATGATCTTTATTGTACCATTCGGGCACGCCAGCTCACAAGCAGAGCAACCCGTGCAGGCATGTTCATTTTTCTCATCATGTAGCAGCACCACTTCCCCTTTGAAGCGTTCCGCCATCTTTAATGTATCCCTGTTATCCGGATACTGTTCGGTGATAATTTCTTTAGGATGCGTAAAATAATAGCCGGTGATCTTCATCCCGATGAGCAATGATTTTACGCCTTTGAAAATATCTTTTATATAATTTACTATGAACATGGTGTTCAATTAATAATTAACAATTAAAAATGCCATCCCATTATTGCCATCACTGTTACCAACAATAAATTAAACATGCTGATGGGCAATAAATATTTCCATTCTAAATTTAACAGCTGGTCTACCCGCAGGCGGGGAAAGGTCCAACGGAACCACATCATTAAAAATATCAGGAAAAATGTTTTTCCCATGAACCACAATGACGATGGAATAAAATCCATGATATGATTAAATGCCTCCCAATGACCGATATGAAAAGGCATCCAGCCCCCAAAAAATAAGGTAGCTCCAATTGCGCAGGCAATAAAAATATTTATGTATTCAGATAAAAAGAACAGCGCAAATTTCATCCCTGAATATTCGGTATGGAAGCCTGCAGTAAGCTCTGATTCTGCTTCTGCCAGGTCGAATGGAGCCCGGTTTGTCTCTGCCGTTACAGCAATAATAAAAATAACAAAGGAGATCAAAACAGGAATATGGCCTTTAAATATCCACCAGCCATTTTCCTGTGAGTTAACAATATCCGATAGTTGCAGGCTGCCTGTTAAAATAACAATTGTGATGATGGATATACCCGCAGATAATTCATAGCTCACAATCTGGGCACCGCTGCGCATGGCGCCCAATAATGAATATTTATTATTACTGGCCCAGCCTGCCATCAAAATACCAATCACGGAAATGGAGGATACGGCTGATAAAAACAGGACGCCAATATTAATATCCCATATCTGGAAGTTACGGGCAAAAGCGATGGGGGCAAGCAATAACATGGATGCAATCATCACGATAAAAGGAGCCAGGTTAAATAAAAATTTATCAGCGCCATCGGGGGTCAATCCTTCCTTCATCACTAATTTAATTGTATCCGCAACTGTTTGAAGCATGCCAAAAGGGCCAACCCTATTGGGTCCTAAACGAATCTGCATAAAAGCCGCCACTTTTCTTTCCATCAATACCAATACCAAACCCAGGGTCGCAAATAAGCTGATAGCACAAAACCCTACGATAACAAATTCGCTTAGCAAAGCTAGATTCGGGCTGAGCGTAGCATTCAACCATTCGTGTATTGTATTCGTTATATCTTCTAGACTCAACATTCAATTAATAATGAATAATTAATAATGAATAATTGAACAACAGTTTATCGGTTTGCATTTTTTTTCTTCTATTAAATAATTGAAATATTATTAAAAATGGCTTTGTACCCAGTTATATTTCTCTCGTCTCCTATAATTATTAATTATTCATCATTCATTGTTAATTATTTACCTGTCAATATCCGGTATCACCAAATCCAGCGTTCCCATCGTCGCCACCAAGTCGCCTAGCTTGCCGCCTTTCACCATATGTGATAATGCCGAAAGATTGGAGAAGCCCGGCGAACGAAACTTAATTCGATAAGGTGTCGTTCCACCTTCACTTACTATATACACTCCAAATTCGCCTCTTGCTGTTTCCACCCGCTGGTAAAATTCACCTTTGGGTAATTTCAAAACCGCTTTGGTTTTCGCAAGGAATTCACCTTCCGGGATATTATCTATCAACTGCTCAATGATCCGTATCGACTGCAGCATCTCATTTACCCGCACCATATAACGTGAAAATGAATCACCGGCAGTTTCTAAAACTTCCTCAAATTCCACTTTCTTGTAAGCCTCATAAGGATATAGCTTTCGTATATCGCATTCCAGTCCGCTGCCTCTCCCCGTAGGGCCGGTGCAGCCAAAGGAAATGGCGTCTTCCCGTGATAATATACCCACCCCTTTCATTCGGTTTTGGAATATAATATTGCCTGTAACCAGTTGGTTATATTCATCAAATTTTGATTTGAAGAGAAGGATGAATTCTTTCACCCTTTTTTGAAAATCAGGATGAATATCCATCATGATGCCGCCAGGAACGATATAGTTCATTGTTAACCGTGCGCCGCAGGTTTCTTCCATGATCGAGGTGATGGTTTCCCTTTCCCGAAAAGCATGAAAGAATGGCGTGAAGGCTCCCAGGTCCATCGCCATCGCTCCCCACCAGAGTTCATGTGATGCAATGCGTGTGAGTTCATCCAAAATAACGCGGATCACCTGAGCACGTTCGGGAACCTCGATTTGCAAACCTTTCTCAACGCATAAGGCACAGCCATGATTATTTATATGCGATGAGAGATAATCCATCCGGCTGGTCACATAAATAAACTGACGATAGGATAAGCTCTCACACATTTTTTCAATCGAACGATGAATATAGCCCAGGTGTGGTTCGGTTTTTATTATCGTTTCTCCGTTCAGGGTCATCACAAGATGAAGCACCCCATGTGTGGCAGGATGCTGCGGACCAATATTAATGATCATATTACCTTCGTCAGTGGTGCCAATCTCTTCAAGCATCTGCGTATCGAATATGGGTTATTTTTTTTCGACGGGTAATCATGTTTCTATAATCTTATCATATTTACAGGGTCTTCAAAATCTTTTCGCAAAGGGTAACCTACAAAATCATCCGTTAATAACAAGCGGCGTAAATCAGGATGATGGAGGAATATCACTCCAAACAAATCATATTGTTCCCTTTCATGAAAATCAGCGGTGCGCCATAGATCAGAAACAGTTTCAATTTCGGGCAGTACATGATCCAGCCTGGCTTTCACCACGATCGTATGCCGGTGAATGGTGGAAGTTAAGTGGTATACCATGGTGAAATCTGTTTTCCAGTCGATACAGGTAACACAAAATAAAAAATCAAAAACTAAACCCGGCTCATAACGCAAAGTGGTGGCTACCGATTTCCATTCGGAAGCGTCAATAAAAATATTGACCCATTCTCCGCCTTCTTCAAAGATTGCCCTTGGAAATGATTCCGTAATTTTTATCTTTAATTCTTCATTATTCATTTTTTGGATATTAGATTTCAGATTGAATATACGCTGGCATCAATTTAAAAAACACAATAGAACAGGTACAATTCTTGCATTCATTTTCTAACATTATCATTCTTCTCTGTATTCATTCTTTCACTCTTTCATTCCTTCACTCTTTCACTCTTTCATTCCTTCACTCTTTCACTCCTTCATTCTTTCATTCTTTCACTCCTTCATTCTTTCACTCTTTCATTCTTTAATTTGCATTTGCTCCCTCGTCGCTCCGCTTTTAATTTTTTCCTGTAATGAAATTAAGGCGTGCAATAATGCTTCCGGCCGTGGCGGACATCCTGCAATATAAACATCAACAGGAATCACATGATCAGCGCCTTTAACCACCGAATAGGTATTGTAAAAGAACGGACCTCCGCTTATGGCACAGGCTCCCATGGCGATCACATATTTGGGATCGGCCATCTGATCATATAATCTTTTTAATACCGGTGCCATTTTATTTACTATTGTACCTGCAATAATAATCACATCGGCCTGTCGGGGGGTGGCACGGGCCACTTCAAAACCAAACCTGGAAAAATCATATTTCGCGGAAGCTACCGACATCATTTCAATTCCACAGCAGCTGGTGGCGAACGTGAGTGGCCATAAGGAATTGGAACGTGCCCAGTTAATGATATCATCGAGCTTGGTAAGCACAATATCTACTCCTTCCACGGGTTGCACAATCCCTGGAAACACCTCCGGCTTTTTATCTTTTATATCTTCCAATATTATCTCAATTAATAATTAACAATAAGGGATTACATCCATTTTAAAGCTCCTTTTTTATGCGCGTATAAAAATCCCATAAACAATATGAAAATAAAAATAAAAATTTCGATTAAGGCAGGCATGCCGATTCTTTTTACCACCACCGCCCATGGATATATAAAAACCAGTTCTACATCAAAGATCAAAAAGATAAGCGCAAATAAATAATATCCTACGCTAAATTGTCCCCATGCCGAACCTTTTGTTTTTATGCCGCTTTCATAGGCTTGTCCTTTTTGCGGATTGGTGGAACCTTTGACAAATATTTTTGACGCCAGTATACCCCCTGCAGCAAATACTATCGCGGCAATCGTCAGAACTATTAAGGAAGCAGCACCCATTTAGCTTTTTTAATTTGGACAAATATAGAAGGAAAAAGGAAAAATTGAAATAAATTAATTTTGAGATGAGTTTTTGGCAATTCCGATATCTCAACGTTAACTATTATTTTTAGCGTTCAAGGTCATTGTTGAATTCGTTGAAAAAGCATTCCTAAATTGGGAAAAATTAATTCGCAAAAGAATGTATTTTAGCAGAGTTTCTAATCAGAATCGCCAAATTTAAGACCTATATGACCTAAGTAGAATGTCTAAGAAATTAGTAATATATATAGCATTGTTTTTACTCCTCTTAACATTTTCCCGATGCGAGAGAAGAGATAATAATATTATCCTTGATTGGTATAGTGAGTTATTTAAAATAAAAGTTGTTTATGAAAATGGTACCCTAAAACAAGGATATAACACATTTCATAATGGGAAAATTAGAGCAGATTTTCTTTATGACACAAAAAACAATCTTGCTTCAATTCAAACATCCAGTAATAATTCACCCTATGGTAATGATATCGAATTTTACAAGAATGGTAATATAAAGGAATATACCTTCTATTCGGGTAATAAAAATGTGTGTAGTTATAAAAAATATTTTGATACATCTGGTATTTTTTTATCGTTCCAGGGCTCTTCTCTTGTTGACTATGCAATTATTAATAATGATTCAATTTTAATCTATTTTGCGAATGTGTTTTGTGAGAACTATAAGGTAATGTATTCTGAAACCAGTCAAAAAAAGTTGGATTCAATAAACACAAATCTAGAGTTAATTAAATCAAAAACGCAGCCTTTCTTATTCGAAGCCCGCTTAAAAAAACGTGAAAAATATTTTTTTAAAACTGTAAAGTCGGAAGTAGATTTAAAATTGGGTGAATCGGCCACATTTGAGGATTTAGATTCTATAGTGATCCAATAAAATCTGTCTGGGGCTTAGGAAGAGTGCGGTCAAAATTATTTATTTTTTTGGCTTTTATTTGTCTTTCAAATAAGCCGCTTTCTATTTGCATAGCCAATATATTGCGGCTATTGCCGTGCTCCAATGAATTAAGCATATACCAGAAACGTTTGCCTAAATGAGGTTCCTTATCCAATAATACGACATGGTGAGACCAGCTAATTTTTGAAACAATCGATGTTAGGAAAAATGATTCCTGCAATTGTTCAGCAGGCTTTTGCACTTTAACTTTCCCCGATTTTTTGATTTGCGCAACAGCG
>JBBRJE010000048.1:0-12610 GCA_038219845.1 Bacteroidia bacterium | reverse complement strand
ACGGGGATGGCTATGACCGAGCAATACTTTTGGGAAGAACAGCGAATCAAAATCAGCTATAGTTTTCATAAAAGCCCGTTACGTGCTTTACGGCCAGAGGAATTAGGATATAATTATATTACCGGAGTATTGAAAGACTATAACGGACTAACAGCCTGGCTAAGCGTTAATATCAGGAGCTTTGCACCGAAGAGCAAATTCCCGCCATGGTTGAATCTTGCCATTGGCTATGGGGCTTATGGCATGCTCACCGGCGATCCAAAGGACAATAATATTTTTTATTCCCAGGGGGTAAAATTCGATTATTCATCGATCGATCGTTACCGAAAAATTTATTTCGCTCCGGATATTAATCTTCAAAAAATTCCTTACGTAAAAAGGCACCGAAACTTATACATTCTTGCCAAATTCCTTTCGCCGCTTAAAATAGCCCTCCCCACTTTATCATGGGATAAGTACGGGATGAAGTTCCACCCGTTTTATTTTTAGTTTCCCGATTTTAGTATAGGTTTGCAGTATGGCTAAAGAAAAGAAATTCTGGCTTGTAAAATCAGAGCCGGAGGTGTACTCCTTTGATGACCTAATACGTGACAAACAGACGGCCTGGACGGGTGTAAGGAATTATGCGGGGCGCAATAATATGAGGAAAATGAAGCGTGGCGACGAACTTTTTTTCTATCATAGTAATACAGGTAAAGCTATTGTAGGCCTGGCCAAAGTATTAAAAGAAGCCTACCAGGATCCTACCAGTGAAGATCCCAATTGGGTATGTGTGGATATAGCCCCGGTGAAAAAATTAAAGAATGAAGTGAGCCTGGAGGTGGTGAAATCGTATCCCGGACTTGCCGTTATGGACCTGGTGCGGCTCGGTCGACTTAGTGTTCAGGCTGTGAGGAAAGAAGAATATGAAGAGATCATAAAGATGAGTAAAGAATAAAATAAACAGCATGAAACGAAAATTTTTAGATGCCCGAAATATACAGATCACAACCCAAAGGCTCTGCTATGAATTGATAGAGAATCATGATGATTTCAGCAATTCAGCTATCATCGGGCTTCAGCCGCGGGGCGTTTTATTTGCCCGTAAACTACGTGAAGCCTTACAGAAAAGTATCGGAAAAAAAATCCTTTATGGAGAGCTTGACATCACTTTTTACCGGGATGATTTCCGCACTAAAGAATTACATATTGAAGCCAGCGAGGTGAGAATAGAATTCCCCATTGAGGGTAAAAAAATAATACTTGTAGATGATGTACTATATACCGGTCGTAGCGTGAGAAGCGCCCTGGATGCACTAAATGATTTCGGCAGGCCGCAACAAGTGGAATTATTAGTACTGATAGACAGGCTATATAACAGGGAATTTCCAATAGAGGCAGATTATGTCGGCAAGAAGGTAGACACCCGTGCCGACGATAAAGTGAAGGTGGAGTGGGATGAAGATGTGGTATGGATTCTTAAAAGGAATGAAGCTTTATAACAGTGCTTCGAAAACCTTCAAGGTTTGGAGTTAATTTTATTCGAAGCCTTTGATTGGAAAACCTTCAAGGTTTGGATTAATATTATTCGCGAGGTTTCGAATAGAAAAACCTTGAAGGTTTAGGTTAATTTTATACGACGCCGTTGATTCGAAACCTTCAAGGTTTGGATTAATATTATTCGCGAGGCTGTGAATAGAAAAACCTTGAAGGTTTGATTCGAAAATAATTATGACCTAAGCAGAAAACCCTATACCACGACATTTACCACTTTTTTTGGAACAATAATCACTTTCTTAGGGACTTTACCATCTAACCATTTTATCACCATTTCATTTGTCAAAACTTCACGTTGTATTTCATCTGGGGTAGCGTTTAAGGCAAAAGTTAATTCTGTACGCAATTTGCCATTCACTGAAATTCCATATTTAAAAGAATCTTCTGCCAGATAGCTCTCGTTGAATGATGGGAATGGGAAGAAGGCGATTGTTTCTTTATTTCCCAGTGCCTCCCATAATTCTTCAGTGATATGCGGTGCGAAAGAAGACAATAAAATGAGCATGGGCGTCAGTATTTCCCGTTTCGAACATTTCAATTCCTGTAATTCATTTATAGCAATCATAAAAGAGCTCACGCAGGTATTGTAAGCTAGCGATTCAATATCGTTCTCGATTTTTTTGATTGTTTTATGCAGAATTTTTAATTCTGACGGTAGGGCTTCTCCATCATGGATAATTAAATTCCCATGGTCATCATAAAATAATCTCCATAGCTTTCTTAAAAATCGCGACACGCCTTCAATCCCTTTAGTGTCCCAGGGTTTGCTCAATTCTACAGGGCCCAGAAACATTTCATATAATCGGAAAGCATCCGCCCCATACTGCGCTACAATATCATCGGGGTTCACTACATTATTCAGCCTCTTGCTCATCTTTTCTACCTGTGTGCCACAGATATATTTTCCATTCTCCAATATGAATGTAGCAGATTCATATTCCTTGCGCCAGGCTTTAAGCTTGTCGAGATCAAGTTCCAATCCATCACAGCAATTCACATCGATATGCAGTGGGCTTACCTCGTAATCATTTTTCAAATTGAAGGATACAAACGTATTCTCTTTATTTTTTACGCGATAAATAAATTTAGAAGTGCCCTGGATCATACCTTGGTTCACCAGTTTTTTAAAGGGCTCCTCGAAATTGATATATTTAAGGTCGTAAATCATTTTGGTCCACATGCGGCTATAAAGCAAATGCCCCACGGCGTGCTCTGCCCCTCCCACATAAAGGTCTACCTGGTTCCAATATTGCATGGCATCCTTCGCTGCGAATTCAAGGCTATTATGAGCGTCCATATAACGAAGGAAATACCAGCTGCTGCCAGCATAACCGGGCATGGTATTGGTTTCTCGCCTTGAGCCATCGGGGCGGTTAACCCATTGCGGAATAGTAGCCAACGGACCTTCACCGGTGCCGGTGGGCTTATAAGATTCAACGTCAGGCAGGGTTACCGGCAATTCTTTGTCATCAATCACATAAGGGATATCATTTTTATAAACGATGGGGAAGGGTTCACCCCAATAACGCTGGCGGCTGAAGCCGGCATCACGCATGCGGTAATTTATTTTTCGTTTACCAATTCCCCGCTTCACCAATTTATCGAGAGCGATGCTGAAGCCATTTTTATAATCTAAGCCATCTAAAAAATCCGAATTGATTAACTTGAAGGATTTATTGATATATGGTTCTTCACTCAAATCCACCCCTTCAAAAATATTAATGATGGGTAACTTAAAATATTGGGCGAAAGCATAATCCCTATCGTCGCCGCTGGGCACCGACATAATTGCGCCGGTGCCATAACCGGCCAGCACATATTCTGAGATCCATACCGGGATCCGGGCTTTGGTGAATGGATGAATTGCAAAGGCGCCGGTAAAAACCCCCGTGATCTTTTTCACTTCCGTCATTCGCTCGCGGTCGCTGCGGCTTTGCACGTAATCCAGATATTTTTCAACTTCCTGCTTTTGTTCCTGCGTTGTGATGCTTTGCACCAATTCATGCTCGGGAGCCAACACCATAAAACTAACACCAAAAATTGTATCGGGCCTGGTGGTGAAAACTTTAATGGTGCCTTGCTCCTGGTCCAATTTAAAATCCAGCTCCGCCCCTTCACTCCTGCCAATCCAGTTACGTTGCATCTCTTTTAATGAATCACTGAATTCAACTTTTTCCAATCCGAGTAATAATCTTTCAGCGTATTCGCTTATACGCAAAAACCATTGGCGCATTTCTTTTTTCACTACCGGGTGTCCGCCCCTCTCGCTCAACCCATTGATCACTTCATCATTGGCTAGAACCGTACCCAGGGCTTCACACCAGTTCACCGTGGAATAAGCGCTGAAAGCCAGGCGGTAATCCATCAGTATAGCTTGCTTTGTTTCTTCATCAAAGCTTTTCCATTCGGTGGAGGTGAATTTCTTTCCCTCCTCGTTCGGGCATTCGATGGTATAATTTCCTGTTTCTTCAAAGAATCCTATCAGCTGTGAGATAGGTTTCGCACGGTTCTCGATCCTATCGTAGAATGAATTAAAAAATCTTATGAAGAGCCATTGGGTCCATTTATAAAAATCGGATGAGGCTGTGCTTATCTCTCTATCCCAATCGTAGCTGAAGCCAATATTTTTTAGCTGCTCCTTGTACCTGTTGATATTCTTTTGGGTAGATTCGGCAGGGTGTGTCCCTGTTTCAATAGCATATTGTTCAGCAGGAAGTCCGAAGGCATCGAAACCCATAGGATGCAGCACATTGAAGCCTTTATGCCGCTTATACCGGGCCATGATATCGCTTGCGATATAGCCCAGTGGATGACCTACATGCAAACCGGCGCCGCTTGGATAGGGAAACATATCCAATACATAATACTTGGGCTTGGATGAATCGATCCCGGTTTGGAAAACCTTATAATCCATCCAGTACTGCTGCCATTTCTTATCAATAATTTTAAAGAAAAATTCCTTCATTGCCTATGTTTCAGCTATCCTGCCTTTGATAAAAATAAAAAGCCGCAACAACAAGATGATGCGACTTCAGGGCTATATTATATTAATTATTACCGACTTATTACGGGGCGCAAATTCCGATCTTAATTAAAGAAAATTATATCCAATCATTCGCCAGGGCAAATGCGGTAACCAAGCCTGGTAAAGGCAGCCAGAATGCCGCCGGAGCCGCAATGGTAATTATTACGATAGCTACCAGGTGCACCAGGAAGATCATCCAGTATTTTCCTTTGGGCTTGCTTTGGGTATTTGTAGAATCCGTCATATGGATGCAAAAATAGGAAATTTACTTAGTATTTAAAGTGGCAACAGTAGAATATTAACGTGTATCGTTTCTTTTTTCATAAAATTAAAAGAATAATTTCGCCCTCATTCTATAGATGCGGAGGATTGATGAAAGGAAATGCAACATATGATAAAAGATTACTTAAGGTACTTATACGCTTCTCATAACAGGCATGGGATTCATTCCCCTTTTATTTATGAATTCAATGAGCAGGTGCTGAACTACAGGCCTGGCCCGGAAGAGCTGGCAATCGTAAATTCATACCGCAAATTTTTAAAAGCGAATTTATTAAAATTAAAGGTAGAAGATTTAGGTAGCGGCTCATATAAAATAAAAACTGATTTGAGGGCAGTGAAAGATATCTATCAAACAGCCGGTACCAACCGCCGTATGGGTGAAGTTTTATACAGGATTATTAAATATTACAACCATCGAAATATTCTTGAGCTGGGCAGCTGCCTTGGAATGGGCACTGCCTATATGCAGGCTGCCATCGAAACAAGAGAAGGGGCTCAAATACACACCATTGAAGGAAGCCATGCCCTGGCATCATTCACAAAAGGAAATTTCAGGAACTATTTCCCTGATCACAGCGTTAATTTTATTGAAGGTAATTTTGACAAGGTATTGCCTGAATTATTACAATCAATTCCAACGATCGGGCTGGCGTTAATTGATGGCAACCATACTTATATGGCCACAATTAGCTATTTTAATTTGCTGCTTGAGAAAATCAACCAGGATAGTATCCTGATATTCGACGATATTTACTGGAGTAAAGGAATGAAACAAGCCTGGAATGAAATCAGGCTGCATCCGCGGGTAAGCTGCTCTGTGGATGTATTTCGTTGGGGAATTGTATTCTTCCGGAAGGAAATGCAGAAGGAACATTTCATCCTTAGGTTTAACGGATTTTTAAAGGCTCATATAAGTTAAGGATTTGATCTTATTTTTATAGCTGCCCTTCACATCAAAGAACACTGCATTCTTCTTGGCTATACGCTTGAAATAATTATCTGTTAAGCTTTCATACTCCTTATGCGAGACAGCCACGATTACGGCATCGTAATTTTTTCCGATTTTCTTCACCAGCTTAAAGCCATATTCATGATCAATATCCTGGCTGCTTGCGCGGGGATCAGTGACCTCCACATGGATATGAAAGTTTTTTAATTCGTTGATGATATCCACCACCTTGCTATTGCGGATATCAGCCACATTTTCTTTAAATGTAGCGCCCATCACCAATACCCGGGCTTTCTTCAGGCTTATATCATTGATGATCATCTGCTGAATTACTTCTTTGGCGATATAGGCACCTACCCCGTCGTTGGTATGCCGTCCTGCAAGGATTACCTTGCTATGATAGCCTATTTCACTTGCTTTATGTGTAAGATAGTATGGATCGACACCGATACAATGGCCACCAACGAGTCCCGGTGAGAATTTGAGAAAATTCCATTTTGTTCCGGCTGCCTCCAATACATCATAAGTATTGATATTCATCTTATTGAAAATGATAGAGAGCTCATTCATCAAAGCTATATTCAAATCACGCTGGGTATTCTCAATAATCTTTGCGCTTTCTGCCACCTTAATCGTAGGCGCCTTATGGATGCCGGCTTTCACGATGCTGCCATACACATTGGCGATCACCTCCAGTGATTCATCATCACAACCGGAAACGATTTTTAGTATTTTAGTCAGGGTATGCTCCTTATCACCTGGATTAATTCGTTCAGGAGAATAGCCAACCTTGAAATCTTTTTTGAATTTCAATCCCGATTCTTTTTCAAGAATAGGAATGCAATCATCTTCTGTGCAACCAGGGTAAACAGTAGATTCAAATACAACATAATCTCCTTTTTTCAACACTTTGCCTACCGATGCGCTGGCACCCAGGAGAGGCCGGAGGTCAGGGCGGTTATAATTGTCGATGGGTGTAGGCACCGCCACAATAAAGAAATTTGCTTTCTTTAAATCATTAAGCTTATCCGTGAAAATAATATCCCTCTTAAGGAAATCATGCGACGTCAATTCTTCACTTGGGTCGATGCCCTGCTTCATTAATGCAATACGATTCTCATTAATATCAAAGCCGATGACGCTGAATTTACGTGCAAATTCAAGAGCAATAGGCAATCCCACATAACCCAATCCAATGATAGCAATTTTTTTCTTCTTCGCCTCTAGTTCTCTGATCATTTCCTTCTTTTAAATAAATTCATGAATTTACCCAACAGGCTCACCTTTTTATTCTCCTCATAATAGCCATAGCTATTGCCATAACCGTAGCCATAGCCGTAACCATATCCATATCCATAGCCATAGCCATATTTGGAATTATTTAAATTAGAATCATTTAAAAGCAGGCAGGCATTTTTTATTTTATTGCTTTCATGAATCTCGTTAATGGTATTCAGGAAAAACAATCTTGAATAATTTTCGCGCATCACGTAAATATTTACATCTGCATGCTGCATCAGTAATAATCCATCGGTTACCAAACCAATAGGCGCCGTATCGATGATTACGTAATCGTACCTTTTTCTTAAGTTCTCCAATAGAACTAAAAGCCTGTCATTCATTAATAATTCCGATGGGTTGGGAGGCACGGGCCCTGAGGTAATGATATCCAGGTTGGGCAAGTCCGTTTTTTGTATGATCTGGTCTTCGTCGGCCTTCGCAATCAGGTAAGTGCTGATGCCTATGGAATTGATAAGATTGAAATCATCGAAAATTTTTGGCTTGCGCATATCCATCCCTATGAGCACTACTTTTTTATCACCAAGGCCAATCACAGACGCTAAATTCATAGCGCAGAAAGTTTTGCCTTCTCCGCCTATGGTTGAGGTTACTACGATAACTTTGGGGCCTTCATCCCGGGTGAAATATTGTAAATTGGTACGAACGCTCCGGAAAGCCTCACTGATCTGTGATTTAGGATTATCGCGAACCACCAGCTTGGTAGGCTTCTCGCTATGGCTGATTACACCGATCAAGGGCACCTTTGAACTTTTTTCAATCTGAATTTTGCTTCTTATCTTGTCATCCAGGTACTGGCGCAAAAAGATGATTAATGCGGGGATTGTCAGTCCGATGAATAGGGCGATGATCAGGTTATTCTTGCGGTTGGGCGAAACCAGGCCCCTGAGGTAGGCGGAATCCAATACTTTATTATCAGAAATAGTTCCTGCTTTGGCAATGCCAATCTCCGCACGTTTTTGAAGCAGGTAAGTATATATCTTTTCACTGAGGTTAAGTTTCCTGTTCAGGTCGAGAAACTTCCTTTCAGTTTCAGGTATGCGGCTAAGCAGGAAATTAAATTTTTGACGTTGTCCTTCCATGCTGGCCAATTGTATCTGGTAGTTCTTACGCAGGTTAAACATGCCGTTGAGTAAGGAGGCACGAACACTTTCTATTTCCTGCTCTAAGGTGATCAGCTGCGGGTTGGTTGTTTTACTTTCATAAAGCAAACGTTGACGCATGATTTGCAGATCGCGTAATTTTTGAATCTGGGAAGCAAGAGTAGCATCGCCAGTTCCCATGGTTGAGGGAGATAAATTGGTCAGATCCTTATTATCGGATACATAATCATAAATGAATGTGAGAATCTTGAGCTCCGTTTCGAGCTTGAATTTTTCCGCCTCAATCCCTTCTACATGGCCTGATAAAGTTTTTGATTCATCGCTTAAATTAACAGATCCTTTCACTTCTCTGAAACGCTGAAAGCTATCCTGGCCAATGGTAAGCTCAGCAGCGATATCTTTAATCTGTTCATTGATAAAAAAGATTGTATTGTTGGCAATCAGGTTCTTCTCGTCAATACCATAACGGATATAAGTTTCACATACCTTATTCAAAACATCAACACCCCGGGAGGGAATAGGATCGTTGATCTGAAGTTCGAAGATGCTGGTTTCCTTTATTAAGCTTACGTTGACCGCATTTTTATAATAATTTACAAGTGATTCTGAATTATTGAATTTAAATTTAAACTCCCGTTTCTGGGAAGTATTGAAATTATAGGCAGCAGCCGCATCATTCTTAAAAATTTTGATATCAAAGTTTTTTGTCTTGATGCTTTCGCCAAATTTGTAAATTTTAAAATCGTCCTGTGTTTTAAGCTCAAAGGTCTGGTTATCGATCAGGTTTATAAAAAACCATTTGCCATAAAAGGAGCTGTCGAGAAGCATGCCGGTAACAACAAATGGATTGTCTTTGTAAAGTTCGGATTCCTGCACCCTGCCAATGGCTATATAAGTTATATTGAACTCCAGGTCGGCGATCACATCCCGGTATAAGCTCCTCGACCTGAGTACATTTAATTCTGTAGAGAGTGGACGTTTGGCATCGGGAAGGCCCAGATCCTCCTTAATCACATCCGTTGCGCTGCGAGAGCCACCTTCCTTGAGAAGCAGGGTGGCATTGATGCTGTATTGGTTGATGGAATAATAATTAACCAGGTATCCAACGGTTAATGAAGCTAAAATAAAAAGCACAAAAAGATACCAGTTCCCGATTACTAAATTAATAAGCGGGCGGATATTGTATTTTTCTTCAATGATGCTCTTGGTATTTTCCGGTTCTTCTTCAAACATTATTTTTTGGTTAATAAAATTATGGTAGTGGTTAATGAAATCAGGATAGAGGCGAAACTTGTCACTGCAAGAGTTGCAGATATATTGGAAAGGGTGTTTTTCTTACGTAATGGCTGAACATAAACCACGTCGTTCGACTGTAGGTAGAATCCCTTTGAATGAAGTAGCGCTATATCCGTGATATTAAGATAGAAAACTGAATCTCCACGGAGCACCTTTATATTTAAACGGTTTCCTACATCCGACAAGTCGCCGGAAGCAGCAATGGCATCAAGCAGCGTTCCATTTTCCGATTGAATGGATTTTATTCCGGGTCCCTTAACTTCGCCGAGAACAGTTACTTTATAGCTTAGCAGCTGTAAATTCACATATGGCTGAATAAAGTACACTTTCGCACGCTGCAATAGTGTGTCTTTTGCTATTGCCATTGTTAAACCGCCTAATTTAATATTACCAATGATGGGAATCTCAATTGTGCTGTCGCCCTTCACCTGGAAGCCGCTTCCGCCATCCTTCTGGTTAAGGATCTGGGCGGATGTTTGAAGGGGGGTATTAATATTTAGCGTGATGAAATCACCCACCGCGATGATATGAACTGAGGTGGAGGAGTCCGGTATATTGGCGGCCGCACGTGGTTTATGTGATTTCTTGTCCTGGAAATAAACGGTATCTTTAATGGTGGTACAAGAAGCCAAGTATAAGATGGAAAGAAATAAGACAAGATAAGATCCGGGTTTCATCATATATTTTGCAAATATAACAAGTTTTAAAGCAACCCAAAGCGATTTACTGAATGTATTTATAAGTATATGAAAGGTGTATAAAATCCGGGGGAACACCATATAGGACGTCAGATTGCGCTCCGGAACTTATTTCACCTCCTGCATTAATTTTCTTATGAGTGGCGAGATTACTATTAACAATACCCCTGAGATCACAGCATATAAAGCAAATTCCTTATAACCATTGGTATAAGATACCAGCTTATCCATCGCCGAGGCATTCTCGATATCAGAAACTATACTTGCTCCAAATAGGCCTGCAACATATTGTCCGTAGGCGCTGGCCAAAAACCACATTCCCATCATCACCCCCTGAAGGCGCGCAGGCGAGAGTTTGGTCATAATGGATAAGCCAATAGGCGATAGGCAGAGCTCTCCAAGGGTTACGATGAAATAAGCCGCGGTAAACACATCCAGAGAGGCCATGCCGCTAATATCCGCAAAGAATCGTGTGGCATAGAAAGTATAGAAAGCTAATCCAAGGAAAAGAAAACCCAATCCGAATTTAATAACCGTGTTCGGCTCGATCTTTTTCTTTGCCATGGCGATCCATATCAAACCAATGATGGGCGCAAAAATGATCACGAATAAGGAGTTGGCGGCATTGTTTACACCATTGGGATCCAGGGTAAGGATCCCAAATAGTTTATCGTGCAGATTATTGGCTGCAAAAATGCTTAAAGAACCTCCGGCCTGTTCATATATAGCCCAGAAAATCACAGAAAAAATAATAAATAACAAAGCCGCGAATAATTTTTTCACTTCTGCTTTGGATTGTTTGGTCATTTCATAGCCCAGGTAAAGGAGGCTAAAGGGCCCTATGGTATACATAAACCAATCGGTATACTGGGTATTTGCTACCATTTTCATGATCAGCGGGATGGCGCATAATCCGCCAATATATACCGCATACTCATACCATCTTTTATCTTTATCCAACTTGCCATCCCCATCTTTATCTTCTATGGGGCGCAAGGGTGAAAGTCCAATTGTACCCATGGTTCTTCGTGTATAAACAAAAGTGATCAGGCTGATGGTCATGACCACAGCTGCAAGGCCGAAAGCCACGTTCCACCTGAGGTGTTCAGGAATAAAATCTTCAAGGAATTTACCTTTACCAATAGCGATGCAGGCATAGCCACCCAGTAAGGCTCCTATATTTATCCCGGAATAGAAAACGGAAAATCCGGCATCACGCCGTATATCTCCTCCTTTATATAAAGCTCCTACCATAGTGGATATATTGGGCTTAAAGAATCCCGTGCCTATGATATTAAAGCTTATCCCCAGGAAGAAAAATTGTTTGGGGTCATAAGCTAAGATGCAGCTGCCGGCAATCATCAAAATCCCGCCCCAGAATAAGGATTTTCTGAATCCCAAAATCTTATCGGCAAACAATCCTCCTATAAAAGTGAATGCATATACAAAGGCCTGTGTGGCGCCGTATTGGAGGTTGGCTACTTTTTCATCCATGAACAGTTGATTAATCATGAAAAAAGTAAGCATGCCACGCATACCATAGAAACAGAACCGCTCCCACATTTCACTAAAAAACAAATACCAGAGCTGTTTGGGGTATTTGCCCTTAAAAGACTGAATTTCTTCCAGGCTGAGTAGGGTATTA
This sequence comes from Bacteroidia bacterium, assembly GCA_038219845.1. Classification (GTDB taxonomy): domain Bacteria; phylum Bacteroidota; class Bacteroidia; order UKL13-3; family UKL13-3; genus CAINMV01. The sequence continues at coordinate 777 of JBBRJE010000048.1, read as the reverse complement.
TTCATAGAAGCAATAATAATTAAAAAAAGCCTTGTAAAAATAAATTACAAGGCTTTTATAGTATATTTTAAAATTTAAACCGCTTTAGGTTCATTGGCCGACATCACCTCCAACTTCTTGCTCAATAAATAAAGTATCGCTGCTGCAACACCTGTCATGATGATGAAGAGCATGAAGAAATTATATAAATTATCTATCACCATCCCAAGGAATTTTGGCTTTTCAGGTTTTAGATCCCATACCTGAAGCACTTGTTCTTTTGTCTGTACCTTATTCACCATTTTTTCAACTGAATCCTGGGTTAATAATTTAGTGCCATTATCGAACAAAATGGCGCGGTCCATATTTTTATTACCCGCCTTTATCAGCTTTAGCTGATAATTGGTGATGGCTGCTTTATTTTCATCTATCTCAATGCTCGCAATGCTATCAGCCCTTTTTGAATCAGAATTACGTTTCACTAAATTCACTTTAGCATACCTTATCATCGAAGATTCCTTTGGATCAGCTTTCCAAATCATTGTATCGAGGATCGACATATTTAACTTATCAAAATTTTCCTTATCGGTGGCATTAATAATTGATTTCTCAATTTTCACATCTTCTGGGATGAGTGCGCTTAATGTACCCGCGAATTTATTGGCAGCTGCATTGGCAAGGAACCATGTGCCCATCATCAATGATGATAATCGGATTGGAGATAACTTTGATACCATCGACAAACCTATTGGTGAAAGACATAATTCACCCATTGTATGAATGATATATAAGGCCACC
>JBBRJE010000047.1:0-12782 GCA_038219845.1 Bacteroidia bacterium | reverse complement strand
TTTCTTTTAGCCTCATGACAACCCCAGGCATGGGCAGCGGCCAGGTGATTTGGAATTTTAAAGGAGCAAAAAACGGCAGTATTACGCGGTATGCATGTATTGCCTCCCTGGCTTCCGCTACCTATAATGGCATTATGCCTTATAATAATTATATGTTTCCGAAAGGCGTGTATACCATGGATAATAATAGCGGAACCTGGGTATCGAAGGCAACTGGAATAGATTTCTATGAAAATTTTGCAATGTATGTAGGGATGGCGGAGAATGATGTGAATACGATCTATTTGGGTGGGAAGGATGATTTAACGGGTGGGCCATTGGTTTACAAAACGACCGATGGCGGGGGCACCTGGGCTAAGGTTTTTAAAACTACAGGCAATCAAAATATAACTACAGGCTGGAGTGGCAGCGGGGGAGACAAAGGCTGGAGCTGGGGGGAAACCTGCTTCGGGATTACTGTTGCGCCGCGGAATTCACAGAAAGTTATATTCCCTGACTATAGCTTCGTTCATGTGAGCAGCGATGGAGGCACAAGCTGGAAACAGGCTTATATCAATCCAGGGGATGAGAATGCTGCCAATGCAGTAACGCCCGTAAAGAAAGCTTACCATAGCGTTGGCCTGGAGAATACCACCTGCTGGCAGATGACATGGATGGATAGCATGAATGTATTTGCGGCTTTCAGCGATATAGGTGCCATACGCAGCAAAGATGGTGGCAAAACCTGGGGATTTCAATACAATGGTTTCAGTGTAAACTCTGCTTACCGTTTTGTGAAATCAGGTTCTAATTTATATTTAGGTACTTCAGGAATTCATGATATGTATCAGAGCACAAGGCTTAAAGATGCACAGCTGGATATATTGGATGCCAGTGGTAAAATATTTTTCAGCTCCGATAACGGCGACAACTGGACCAGCCTGCATTATTTCGGGCATCCTGTATTCTGGCTGGCGGTCGATCCCAACAATCCGAATAAAATGTATGCCAGTGTAATCCATTATGGAGGCGGTGGCGCGGGCTCACAGGGAGGCATATGGATGACCTCCAACCTCAATGCCGGAGCTGGAAGCACATGGACAAAGCTCACTAATCCGCCACGCACAGAAGGGCACCCGGCGAGCATCGTGGTATTAAATGATGGCAAGGTTTTGTGTACTTACAGCGGGCGCTATGGCACCAATTTCACAGCCAGCAGCGGCGTATTCTTGTTTGATCCGGCCACCGCAACATGGACGGATAAAAGCGATGTGAATATGCAATACTGGACCAAAGATATTATCGTTGATCCATCAGATGCCACACAAAAGACCTGGTATGTAGGCGTATTCAGTGGCTGGGGAGGAAGCGCGAATAATAAAGGAGGCTTATATAAAACAACCGACAGGGGCACCAGCTGGACAAAAATTACGGGCACACAATTTAATACGGTGACCTCGATAACGTTCAATCCCAACAATTTGAAGCAGGCCTATCTCACCACTGAGATGCAGGGACTATGGATGACAGCCGATATCACACAAGCAACGCCTGTATTTAATCTGGTTGATGCATATCCTTTTCGTCAACCCGAACGCGTTTATTTCAATCCATTCAAACCCACTGAAATATGGGTGACAAGCTTTGGCAATGGAATGAAGGTAGGAGCAACTAAAACAGGGCAACCCAATGGGCTTAGCAGCGCTTACATGCATAAAGAATTACGCATCTATCCTAACCCGGCGAACACAGAATTGAGGATTGTTTTTTATAATCCGGAGGAAAATGAAGTTTACACCATCTATAATTTATTTGGACAAATTATTTTGCAGGATCGTTTGAGAAAAAATGAAACGATTGTTGATCTCGCCTTATTTTCAAAAGGCGTTTATTTTGTTAAAGCAGGAGCAGAGGTAAAGAAATTTATTGTGGAATAATATTCTTAGTTAAAAATGATCTCCTAAGAAAGTAAAGAAGAGAAAATGAGAAATATTATCTTCAGATATTTTCTTCTTGTCTAACCTCTTCTTTACTTGTGAAATTTAGATCCTGGTGAGCTTTTATTTTCACAAATATTCTCATTTTATGGATTCATATACTGCCTGCTGTATATGACTTCTGATACTAAAGTCAGAAATCTTATTATTTCCCTGGTCGGGGTTCACCCGGTTGCTTAAAAAAACAAAGACGAGGTTATATTTAGGATCTGCCCAAACACTGATACCGGTAAAGCCGGTATGGCCAAAAGTGAGGGTGCTCGCCCCATTATACATCACATCCTTATCAGCGGCATTTTTTTTCTGCTTGTCGAAACCTAGGCCTCTGCGGCTGGTTAACGATTGGTAAGAAGTGAAAAGGTCCACCGTTTCACGGTTAAAATATTTAACGCCGTTATACATACCTTTATTTAGCAGCATCTGGAAAATTATGCTCAGGTCGTAGGCATCGCTGAATAAGCCTGCATGACCTGCAACACCTCCAAACATAGCAGCAGCGGGGTCATGCACATAGCCTTGTAATAATTGGTGGCGGAATTGTTTATCATCCTGCGTTGGAACGATTTCCTCTTTCTCAAAAAACCTCAGTGGGTTAAAGCAAGTGGTGGTGAGACCCAGGGGATCGTAAAATGTATTGTTGATATAAGTTTCAAAATCAAGGCCTGTTTGCTTTTCAACGAGGCGCTTCAGTAAAATAAAATCGAGGTCGCTATATAAATATTTTCCCGTGGTGGTCACCGGGCTTTTGTATATCGTTTTCCATATTGCTTCCATATAATTCTTGCGCATATACATGCTGTCGGCTACCTGTATGGAATATTTTTCATCCTCTGTCTTTCTGAATACGGAGGTATCTTTCAGGGCGTCAATATAAAAAGGGATCCATGGTTTCAGCCCCGCTTCGTGAAGGAGCACCTGCCGAATGGTGATATTTTTTTTATTTGTTTTCAGCAATTCGGGAATATAAAAGGAGAGCTTCTGGTTCAGATCAATTTTCTTTTCATCATATAATTTCATGATGGCAAGCGTCGTCGCGGTGACCTTGGTAACGGAAGCCAGGTCAAATAAATTGCTGTTCTTCACCAATTCGGTATCCGATTCATATGTGAAGGTGCCAAATGATTTCTCATAACAAACGAAGCCGTCTTTGGCGATCAATACCTGGCATCCAGGGTAAGCTTTTTTGGCAATGCCCCATAAAGCAATGGTATCAACCATATTCAGCTTCCTGCTGTCGAGGTGCACGGCCTCGGGGATAATATATTGCATCCCGCTGATGGCGGTGGTATTCACTGTTTGATGCAATACGAAATTATCATCTACACTTACAGGCAGGCTTCCAAGCGAAGGCTTCAGTCCGAATATGATTTGAGCCGCGGTAAACATATTCGGTTCAATCTCTTCAAAAGCTTCAATGGTATTTTGTGAATCATCGAATTTCGACAGGCTATAGGCATTGCTGAAATTAACGAGTATCGTTTTTTTCTTACGGCATAAGGTGTTCACAAAGCTGGCTTCTGTTTCGGTGATGCCATAATTTTTGGTAAAGAAACGGCTGGTGCCATGAAGGCTCACGATCACCAGGTCGTAAGGCGCTAATTTTTTCATCCAGAAATTAAGCTCTGCGGCAGAAATATTCTTATCCGTAGCAAATGCATCCATCTTGGCATAGTGCTTCAGCTGCACCTGGAAATAATTATTTTTTTTATCACCGATCACCAGGCTCGCAATTTTTAATCCCGGCTTCTTTATTATGGGGAGGAGCTGCTGCTTATTATTTACAATGCATACCGAGGCATCCGCCATTTTTTGTATCAGTAATTTAGTTTGCGAGATATTTAAATCATCGTTAATACAATCGGAGCTGATACATATATTATTTTGTAAGCCGGTCCAATATTTGGCTTTCAGGATCCGCAATACATGCGCATCAATTTCTTTTTGACTTATTAAATTGCTGTCCAGGGCGCCTTTAATTCTCTGGATCGCCACCCCAATATCATCCACACATAAGAGTACATCAGAGCCGGCTTTAAGCGCCAGCCATTCGGCATCGCCATTATTAAAATATTTCGTCACCCCTTTCATATTCAGGGCATCGGTAAAGATGAGCCCTTCAAAATGCATTTTATTACGAAGGAGATCTGTCACAATTTTTGGTGATAAAGTAGCAGGCAAATTTTCAGTGCTGTCTAATGCCGGGATATTGATATGCGCCACCATCATGCTCATCACGCCCTCATCGCGCAGGTAACGGAAGGGGAATAATTCCAGGGTGTCCAGCGCTTCAAGGCTTTTGCTTATTACCGGCAGGTCTTTATGCGAATCCACCGTTACATCACCATGGCCGGGGAAATGCTTGGCACATGCAATAATATGGGCATCCTGCATGCCATGCATATAAGCCGCACCATACAAGGCCACACGCGTTCGTTCTTCACCAAAGGAGCGATCGCCAATAACAGGATTCAACGGGTTATTGTTGATATCGATATCGGGCGCAAAATTAATATTGATGCCCATACGCTTACATTCCCTGCCTACTTCTTTCCCCATCTCATATACCAGGCTATCGCTGCGCATGGCTCCCATCTGCATTTGCTTGATGAAATTGGGCGTATTTTCAAGGCGCATATTTAAACCCCATTCGCCATCGATAGCAATAAATAAAGGGAGCTTTGAAATGCCCTGGTAATAATTGGTTTGCGTGGCTTGCTTGAGCGGGCTGCCTTTAAAAAAAATAACACCGCCCACATGATAGGTATTGATCCAGTTTGCCACCTGGCTCATATCTTCTTTTGCCGAGCTGGCAGAAACCATGATCAGTTGCCCTATCTTTTCGTCGGGACTCATCGTTTTCAATACGCTGTCGGCCCACGGATTATAGGCTATACAGGGATGAACCTGTGCGTAGGAGAAACGGAAAAAGAGACAGCCTGAGAGGAATAATATATTTTTTAACCGGGTTATGTACAAGCGCATTGAGATAAGAACGTATTTGTACAAATATAATTTTACATGTCCTGAGAAATTTTTCAGTTATAAACAAAAAAGGAATATTAAGGCGATAGATATTAATTCAGTAGACATAACAGCTTCAGAAAAGCCGGTATATTTTTTTATTAATGTTACTTTGCGCCGATGATGGATAATAGATCCTGCAGGCGTTCTGTTTCGGCTTTCAGGTAATACATATTATATTGTTCTTTATCTTGTTCCTTTTCCAGGTTAAGAAAGCGCAGTCGGTACTTTATATTCCTGGGATAGATGATATTGCTCAAATTTTGATCGATGGCTAGCATCATCTTTACATTTCCGGGGATGGAATCAAAATTAAAAAGGGTAGTATCTGTATTGGAAAATATAAGCTGGCGTTGCTTACCAGACAAAATATTTATACGGCATTCATTCACCGTATCGTACTCTATTTTATCGATTCTCTTCTTATTAAAATCCTCATCAAATTCATAGCTGGTGCTGATTGATGATACGATCTTCTTTCCTTTCAGGGTCATCGACTTCTGAGAATGCACCAGGTCTTGCTTTTTGAGCTGGCCTGCCTTTTCAGGCAATAGGAGACTTGCAAAATCGAGGAATCTATTGTTCACGAAAGTATTGGAAGATCGGGTATAAATGCTATTATTCAATTCCGGAAATTCGAATAATTCTTGTGTATCATAGTTTGCCTTAATATTATCCGTAGCAAATAAATAAAACCCGTGATCATAATTAAGAAAGCCTTTAAGCGTTGCCGGCTCATTAATCTTTGTATCAGCATCATGGATATAGAACCACAATAATGCATCTTCATTGGTGATTAATGGATAATCGGGGTCGGAAGTGAAACTATGGCCCTTCTTAATTTGAAGCATTTCATCGATCGAGGTTTCACTAATTATTCCATGCGCTTTTCGTTTGGGAAAAAAGAGCAGCACTTCTTTATTCCAGACCATAACAAAGCTGTCGCGTTCAGCTCTTGCTTCTTTATATTTCCCATACTCTTTTATATCTCCGATAAGATATTTAGGTATCAGCCGAATGGCAGACATAAATTCAGCTTCATCATCCAGCAAAAGAAGCAGGTAATTCACTTCCTTATACCTTGTAAAGGCCGCCCCGGCAAGGTAATTGACGCCGGTATGTTCCACCGAAGGAATATTTATAAAATAATCCTTGTACCTTGTATTGGCATTTCTAATGCTTTTATCTGCATCCGAAAAAAGGAACTGTTTTACCGCATTTTTTCCATTGAGATAGAAAATAAATTCCGCCTCCCGCGGCAGATATGAAGAAATATTGCCCGGCTTGCTATAGCGCAGGTAAAATCGTAATAAAAGTGCCGAAACAATAAGCACAAGCATGGCCAGCGCCAGAACAATTATTTTACGTGCGCTCATTTCACCATCGCCATCATTTTAAGCAGGAGGTATAATGAATTTGCCGAATTGTCTTTAAGGGTTAATACTGCCGTGGCACTATATCCGGTAACGGTCGGTTTATCATCATACACTATAAGGTCGCCTAAGCTGGTCATCATTTGAGCAACCACTGGCAGTGTTTCACCTTTCTTGAAATACGCATCCTGCACCGCATTTAGCATTTCTGTAGTATTAATTTTAATAGCAAGATTGTGCTTGCGAATGAATTTTCTTTCATTGCCTGTGATCTGCTTTGACTTCGGCAAACCTCCAAGGTTGTTAAAGATAAGCACTGAATCATTCGTTATAACAAGGGCGTCGGGGGTAAGGGCAAAATAAACAGCCATATCGCTTCTCCTATCTGGTCTTAAAACGAATAGGCTATTATTAACTTTTTGAAAAACAGGGAAGCCACCCACGATATCAAATAATTTGCGCGCATATTCTTTATTGCCCAGGGCTGATACCATGATCATCTTGGGTTGCTTCTGGAGGGTATCAATAACTTTCTCTTTACTATTGAAATTTTCATCATATTCATACGTCGAGTATTGCATATTTACGTCCTGGAAACCGGTGCATGCGAGGATATTGTGACCGGTGAAAGTATTGTAAAGCATTTCTTTATCAATGAAGGCATAGAATAATTGCATGGCAGGCAGGAAATACGCGCCTTTCAGGTTAGCCGGCACCTGGTCCGCCATTTCTTTTAGCATGTCTTCATATAATTTACCCGCCTGTTTCATATCTACAGCGATCGACGTATAACCCAGCAATTCAGGGCCATTGATATATTTAAAAACTTTTTTGCTTTGCCTGGTATGGTACTGTTTTTTGATATATGGGTAAACTTTTTTATTATAATGCCCTGCAATTTTCACCACCGCCTGGCCGTTATCAAAATCAATAGCGTAAGATGCGCTCAGGTCCTTGGTAAGCACCCTTGCGGCGTTCTTATCACTCGATATCATATCATACTGATTTCGGTCATAAATGAAAGGAAGCATTTTATTGGAAAACATAGCCATAGTATTCATAAAAACATAAGCATCATGATGGCCTTCACTTAGTTTCATAAATTCCATATTCTTCCGGATATTCCCCTGTGATAAATTAAGCCAGCATTCCATAAAAAACATGATAGCCTTGTTCTGATTTTTAATTCTAATGGCTTCCGCTTTCTTCCTTTCTTTCTCAAGTTTCTCCTTGTTCAGGTCTTCTTTCTCACTTTCCGTCATGAGATCATCATTAACTGCCTTCTCGTTAACATTCTCCTGGTTTTCAGTAATGTCAGATTTTACACTATCGTTGGGTACCACCACAGGTGGCGTTGGTTCAGGGGTATAGTAATCGAAATAGTTGAAGTCCTTGATAAATAGTGCGCCCATATTTCCTTTAACACAAACCGCCTTAGTGCCTGCCACATACACATTCGCATTGTAAACATTTTTAATCAATAATATATTCGAATCCACGCACCCTAAAAGGATCTTCGATTCAAAAAGTTTTACATCGCTTAAGTTGAATAAATACATGGTTCCTGATATGCCGGAAAATTGCGTTCGGAACATATACAATTCAGATTGCCCGCTGATGCCATAATCATTAATATTTTTAAGCATATCCGCTATCGCGGGAAAGCTGCAGGTAGAATTATTAGCATAATAGGAATAGGATTCGGTAAGAAATGGCGATAAGAATTTTGTATAGCTCAGCTGGTTGCTCTTCATATTGAGCTGCCCGAAATTCAGGCTGAATACATAGGCAGCATCGGCGGGTATGAGATTGGTTAACGACTGCGAGAAGGAAATTTTGGTGAGGGCAAAAGCCAGTATTATTAAGATTTTTTTCATCTAGAAATTAATGGTATTGGTAAATAGGATTGGATGTAAAATGATATCAGGAATATTTTGCTTAAGCATTACGGCTTTCTTGTTTTTGGATACCAGGGCGCTGCTATTGGATACTCCCTTTACTTCTTTTGGAAAGCGGTAGATCGACCGGATGCTCGCACCCTGGATGAGCTCCAAATGTTTGTTGTAGATATTCAATTTGGCCGCCAGGCTGTCGTCCGGTATTTTGTTACGTATAAAGATATTAAGGGTAGAGCCAAAAATCGATTGGAAGGCCAGTTCTTTTTCCGGCGAAATATTTCTGGCTGCATTATTCAAAGCATTATTCAGTGTAGCCGTTTTATCAAAATCAAACCTTATGGTGAAAATAAAATTCTCAAAGTCCACGGTCTTGCTTACCAGGCTCACGCCTGGGGTTTCTTTGATTGCTTTTTCCGCTTTATTTATATATTCATTAAGCTCATATTGCCTTGGGATTTTTGCACCCATGAAAGTATCAAGCTTCATCAGGCTATGCAGCCTGAGCTTGCTTTTGCTGAAATTAGCAGTGAGGATATAGGTGCCCCCGTTTTGAGAATTAATATTTACCTCCTCCACAATTTCAAAACAGCTTGAAAAGGAAAATAACGCAATACAGAGGATTAAGATTTTATTGAATGACATCAGGCGCGAAAGTAGATTAAAAATAAGAATAAACAAACGTAGGACAATACGGCTCAGGAATTAATTGCTAATAAAGCTGCACATGAAAATGATCATCATGCCGCACTGCCTGGCAGCCATGAAATTTTACTTTTTCATTTGATAGTCTTAGCCGGGTCTTTAAATGCGGCTCAATAAATATTCTTCCAATAGCTTGATCCCCCGCAAAAAAATTAACCAGGGCCGCAGTTTTTTCTGCGTTGAAAGCATAGTCTTTTTTGTTACTCTGAGGCATCATATTTCTTACGAAGCTATATTGCCAGAAACCTTTTGCCTCACAATCTTCCGCAGTATTTAATTCCCCGGCCGATGGTTCCTCACACAAACCATAACCAAGGGAGGCAGGCGCACCATTTATAGCCTGACCCGTCTGAGAATTATTATAGCAAAAGGAGAGGTCTAGTTTCTTACCATCGCTATGGCTTCGGTGAGGGAGCAAGGGGAATCCATCGTAGAAAGGAAAATTTCCTTCCAGGTAATTAATCGTTGTACCGGGATATTTACTGTTCATGGAGGCGGCCACCTTCAGTGCTGCATCGCGTAATGCGGGCCTTACATAGTTCCTGTTTAACAGGCAGGTGAGGATATTCAGGGGCCTGAGATGCCCTTGCTCCATTATCGGTAGAGGCACTCTGCCCAAGGGTTTGGCGATTAGCGGCACCAGGAAAAAAATCGTAATGCTATAATATGCCAGAAATACCGGAAGCTTCGAAAATTTTCGCAGCCTGCTATCTTCATTCTTTTTATCAAGTATTTTATAGCTTATTAAATAAAGCAGGTATACCAATCCGCCTACCTGGGAGAGGAGGGTTAGAACACAGAAGATGATAAGTCTCCGGATGTATTTTAAAATAGGTATGTTCATTTTCAAAACTTATTGGAGGTAATGTTGGGATCTCAAAATGTAAAAGGATTACTCCCCGGGCTTATCGGTTTATTTCCGGTGAGAATATCATTGATAAGTATATTTATTTCGTCGCCCTTGGTCAGTGTCATCATATGTGATCCATTTTTTATGGTATAATCTGCCTTAATATTAGCTAGAGGAAGCGTATGATCATTACTTCCATGAATATGGATAATTCCTGGTTTGAAATTTTTACGGTTCCAGTTAAGGATCATCTCCACGGACCTTTTGTAATAGGCCGGGCTTTTGTCCTACTTCACTGATTTAATCGCTGAGGATGAACAACCGTTTGCATCCGTAACCGTAAGTCGCACTTTAAAACTTGTCAAATAATAAACTGTTGCATCAATAGCGGTACTAAGTTGTACAAATCCTGCGGCAGTGTTTAACTCCCAATAATAACTTCCACCAAACACGTTATTGGTTGTAAAAGTGAAAGGCGTAGTGTTATCGCAAATCGTATCGGGGCCAAAAATAACCGGTGGGGGAACTTTGACTTTTACCATTATTGTGTTAACCGTATTTCCCCCAATAAATAAAGTCACGAAATAATCTCCATCTATGGAAAAGTTTTGATTAACCGTATCCGTATTGTAAAAGTTTGAAATAGAATCTCCTGTAAAGCTTGTAATTACCCACTCTTTTGCAGAGCAATTATTATTTGTAAATCTATAATTGCGGCAGGAAATATTCGTTTGAGCAATTGCAAAGTTATTGGCATCGTCAATAACTGTTGGGTAGTTTGTAAGCCCGTATAAAGCAGTAACATCATCGCAGGTAGAAAACTGCGATAGTTTAAAACCGTTGCGTACATACCTGCAATTATTGGTGTTATTACCGGAACATAAGACATCCGGCAGTTCTATAACTGACAGGCTCTTTTCTTCATAATCAGGGAAATAAATTTTATTGTTTGGTGCTAAGGTTAACTGCGTGAAGTCATACTTATTATTAGCCCGTTATATAATGGAATGCTTGAAACTGTGCGGCGTGTTCTTGAAGGGTTTGCTGAGGTTAGATCATACTGATAAAGATAAAGACTGTCAAAATTGGTAGATTGCATTAAAGTATAATATACTTTGGAGTTTGGGCTAAAACAGGCATCACTCGTTCCATCAAATAACATTAACGAGTTCCCAATTGGCATAGCATTATTCCTGTCAAATCTATAAACTGCACTCGTGATCGGACTAACTAAGGAAAGTACACCAGTGTAATATGTAAGCGAAAGAAAATTTCCATCAGGAGAGAACTTTAGCATCCTTATAGGATTTCGTAATGAATCGGGAAGCCTAAAGTCATGCAGAAACGATATAACACCATTGTTATTTACTCTGAAAAAGCTAAGATCATATTGGGCAGCGTCCGGATTTAAACTCTGCACAACAAAAATACTTGCATCTCCACAAATATTGATCGCTGCAATTGCCTCACCCGAAGGAAACACCGTATCTGTTCCATAAAGATGATTATGTAAAGGATGCCTGATAATAGAATCCATTCTCAAAGAATCCACGCCTCCCAAACCTCCCCATAGTCTCATATCAATAACAGAGAAACGTAGACCAGCACTGTCATAATATGATTGTGTAGCGGCATTGTATGTGTAATCATTAGTTTTTATTAATACATATCTTGACGTATCATTTGCGATAGGGAGTATGATACCTGCCTGTGAAGAACTTTCATTTTCACGCAATGTTCCGTGCGGCATTGGAACGTGATTACGATTATATACAATGGTGTGAGGGCTTGAACTTCCACCTGTATTATTATTACTTGTAACATAAAAAAGCCTATTCCCATGATTATTACTTTGGGTAAGAGTTCCTTCAATCGTATTCACCTTTTTATTATTATATATTGCCGTATCAAACATTGGCCCATCCTGTGTAAAATGAATGCCAATATTTTCACCAAAGCACCAGTTACTACGGGCGGCTCCTGCCGAAGAGCAATCCATAATGCGGAATGCGCTGTCGAGTGGATATGTACCTTTAATGTTAACCCCACTAATATAATTCATTGTTACGGAATAATATTTATTAGTATTACTACTAAAGTGAATAGTGTCTTGGTTTCCAGTTCCTCTTGGCGGATTATTACCTATAGTAAAAACTTCCGAGTACATTGGATGATTTGTAAACTTTATTACCACGTCTTCGTTTTTACACGCGGTCGGATTAATAACATAAAACCGGGGTTGGTCGTCATCGTTGATGGCGAGATCAGCAAGATTTTTATCGCCCCATAATTCTCTGCGTAATAAATCCAAGGTAGTCCACATACGTCTTATTTGATCTTGAGTAAATTCATATCGGCAAGCGTCTATTTTATACATCATGTAATTATGAACGGGGTCGTAAGCATCGTACAGGGTATTGCTGGAGTTATGAAAATAATGATCGTAGCAGGTATTGTAAACCCCGCAACTATCGAAACCTAAAGTATCCTTACAGGGCGGAGTGTCCCAGCAATAGTCACCGTCCTCATACTGTTTGGCAGAGTCAGCAGGATAAAAAGTACAATTATTACCCGCTGTAAATGGATGGAAAAGATTTAAGTAATGACCTATTTCATGCACCAAAACCATTCCTCCATTAAATTGGTATGGATTTCCAAAACTCCCAAAGCTACTACCCACAGTCCAAAAGGAAGTAATTACACCATCGTACCCACTTATTTTAAAATAGTTGGCAGAATTTGGGAAGGTAGAAGTTCCAATAATAAGTTGTGAAGGCGAATTGTCATAAAGTGTATCTATAACCATAATGTTTAAATATTTACATGATGGATACTCAATGGAATCAAGAATAGAGAAGGCGGCAGCTTTATTAGGATAATCCGTTCGGTTGGGAATATTATACCTGTTGATGCCGCTGAATGAAGTTCCATTCGGCTTTCGCTTAGCAAGTACAAAACGTAT
>JBBRJE010000046.1:0-12809 GCA_038219845.1 Bacteroidia bacterium | reverse complement strand
GCTATATTTTTTTTACTGGATATAAGTATGCGTTCCGATTTTAGTTGTTTTCTTCGATCCATCATCAGATGATTCGTTAAAGGTAACAACGATTTTCTTATTGGCAAGCATATCTAAAACTAAGACATATGGATCATCAGTTTTTCCTGTGGTAGCCGCATAGCCTCCTGCAACATATTTCTCTGAAAGCAATACCAGGGCTTCTTTATTTTTCAAATCCGCTGCTTTGTCTTTATTTAAAAATGCCCAGGTTCCTGATTGTGTGGAAGGGAAGCCAGCTTCAGTGATCGCAACGGAATAGGTATAATCTTTATTTACCGTCCAGGTTTCGGCATAGGTATAGAAATTGGTGCTGGTGGTAGCTGCCGTTGTTCCTACTTTTTTGGTTTCTGTGGTATTGTATTTTACACCATCGAATGTATAAACGGTGGAGGTGGTGGTATTCGATTTTACCTCAATAACGGTATAATCTGATTTGGATAATTTCCATATGCCTGATAAACGAGCCTTACGGGAGTGGATGGAAAGGAAAGGATCGTTTGGTCCTTTTTTGCAAGAGGATAAGGGAACTAAGGTTAAAGCAACTAATGCGATGAATAAATATTTCAAGATGGGTTTCATGATAAAAAATAATTTGTTTTAGACCGCGAACTTAATCAATTAAATTTGCATTTTTAACATAAGGCTTATATATGACGACTTCTAAGATTAAATACCTTGGTAATTTACGTTGTGAATCCATCCATCTGGCTTCATCAAGCACCATCTTAACCGATGCGCCAACTGATAATCATGGCAAGGGGGAAGCATTTTCACCAACTGATCTGATGGCCACTTCCCTGGGCAATTGTATGCTAACGGTGATGGGTATCAAAGCCAGCTTAAATCAGTGGGATATCGATGGAGCGACGGTTGCGATTACAAAAATTATGGGAGAAGGACCACGCCGGGTTATTCAGATCGATGCGATTGTAACTTTCCCCCCTGGTGACTTCGATGGGAAAACAAGAAAGATACTGGAACACACTGCTCTTAGCTGCCCTGTAAGTCAAAGCTTGCATCCTGATTTGAAGCAGAATATTGTTTTTGTATGGGAGGAACAACGCTGATTGGCGGTTTGTAATTTTTAATTCGTAATTATTACCTTCGCACCATGCTTAAAATAAAATTTGGTACCGATGGATGGCGTGCTATCATTGCCCGGGAATTTACTGTAGAGAATGTGAAAAGGGTTGCTGATGCAACTGCAAAATGGCTGCTTAAAGAGGTGGAGAAGCCCAGTGTGGTCATTGGTAACGACTGTCGTTTTGCCGGTAAAATGTTTAGCGAGACGGTAGCTTGCATTATGGCCGAGAATGGTATAAAAGTTTTTTTTGCTTCAAATGAATTTGTAAGCACACCTATGATTTCTTTGGGTACCGTGAATCTGAAAGCCAGCCAGGGCATCATCATCACTGCGAGTCATAATCCGGCCGAGTATAATGGTTATAAATTAAAAGGAGCTTATGGAGGTCCCACAGCCCCCAGGGATATTGAGATGGTGGAAAGCCTGATACCCGAACGCGTAGATTATGAATTGCGGTCGATGGAAGAATATAAGAAAAATGGTTTAATTGAAGAGGTCGATCTTGAAACGATGTATTGCGATCACGCCATGGCAAATTTTGACCTTGAAGCCATTCGAACCAGCAATTTGAATTTCGCCTATGATGGCATGTACGGTGCAGGCCAAAATGTAATGAAGCGTTTATTGCCCGATGTAGATCGCCTTCATTGTGAGCACAATCCGGGTTTTAACGGGCAGGCTCCCGAACCTATCCATAAAAATCTGCAGGAGTTCAGCGATATGATCCGCATCAGCGGTGATATTGCCTGTGGCTTAGCCACCGATGGCGATGCCGACCGTATCGGCCTATATGATAGCTCGGGCAAATTCATTGATTCGCATCATATCATCTTATTATTAATTAATTATTTGCACCATTATAAAAATCTTGGAGGCAAAGTAATCTATACTTTCAGCTGTACGCAGAAAATAAAAAAGCTATGCGAACATTATGGCCTGGAGTATGATATTAAAAAAATTGGTTTCAAATATATCTGTGAAGATATGATAAGCCAGGATGTGCTTGTAGGAGGGGAGGAGAGCGGCGGTATCGCTATCAAAGGTCATATTCCGGAGAGAGATGGGATATGGATGGGCCTGGCGCTATGGGAGTTTATGGTGAAAACCGGCAAAAGCATTGAAGACCTTATTGAAGAAGTATATGCAATTGTAGGCACTTTCGCTGTAGAACGCCTCGATCTGCATTTATCAGAAGCAAAAAAGCAACAGATCATCGCAAGCTGTAAAGGGGGCGCTTATAAAGCATTCGGAAATATCATGGTGGAAAGTGTGGAAGATCTGGATGGATATAAGTTTCACCTGGGTAATGAAGAATGGGTGATGCTTCGTCCCAGTGGAACTGAACCCGTCCTCCGGGTGTATAGTGAAGCAGCCAACAGCAAACGCAGCTTTGAAATTTTGAATATCGTGGAGAAGGAAATCATCGGTTGATTAATAATTAATGATGAATAATGAATAATTGACAATTGAAAATGGACAATTGACAATGGTGCCATTAAGATAAGGGAATTGTAGATATTTAAACTGGAGCCTAACGCTATTACTTACGTTTCGCCATAAGGGATGGTACTTGATATTGCATTTTGGTTTAATAAAGTTTTTTCTAGGCTTGGGGCGAAAATAACCAGCTTCAATGCTGGTAAAGGTTTGAAGATAGAATGTGTTGGCTGAAAGATTAAAAATAATTACAAAAATACCTAAGATCAAATCAGTACTATCTCAGTTTATCCAATACCCTCAATTGTAAATTATACATTTTCAATTCAATGTCGTTTATTTAAGATTAGGACCGCTCCGCGGTTTGTTTTAACACAGAGGACGCAGAGTTAAAAATACATCCCGCCACTTCGGGCGGGAAAGGCACAGAGAAATCCAGGTGTATAAATCTATGAATGTTTTCCTCTGCGCCCTCTGTGTATTAATCTCTGTGTTCCCTGTGTTAAAATGCATTTCTTTCCGCGAAGCGGAAACCTGAACCGATTTTACATTAATAAATACTTAACTAAACGACATTGATTTTCAATTGTAAATTCTCAACTCTCCATTGCCCATTATTCATTATTAATTATTCATTATTAATTCTCCATGAAATCCATCCTCATCATCTCCGATACCCATAATTATTTAGATTCCAGGATATGGAAGTATATCGATGCCTGCGATGAAGTTTGGCATGCCGGCGATATAGGCACCATCGCCATCACTGATGAGATTCAAAAGCATAAACCCGTTCACGCTGTGTATGGGAATATTGATGGCGCGGATGTTCGCAATGTTTATCCTCTGACACATCGTTTTAAATGCGAAGGCCTTGAAATTGCAATGACACATATTGCAGGCTATCCACCAAAATACAAGACTGATGCATTGAAAATATTAAATGATAAAATACCTGATATTTTTATTTGCGGTCATTCACATATCCTGAAAGTAATGCGTGATAAGGATCATCAGAAGATGTTATTTATAAACCCTGGTGCAGCCGGTATTCATGGGTTTCAGACCATCCAGACCATCATAAAAATAAAAATTGATGCAAAGCGCGTATTTGATTTGGAGGTGGTGGAGCTTAAGCGTGAATCTGTGATTTAGCCTATTCTTAATCTGATCCGTATTTTATTTTTACGAATAGGGATTATGATTGTTTCAAATTTTGAACATAACAGTAGGAGTAACCGATCATCTTATTTAGGACGAAAAAGGCTATCGCCGTATCCTCTAACTCAATTTCAAAGATCCCATCCTGGCAAAACAAAAAAAGCCACGGTAATTAAACCGTGGCCTTCAAATTCCTTTCCAAAAATTCTTTGTTTATTCTTTTACAAACTTCAATGAAGTAATGCTTCCGTCATAATTTTGAATATTCACAAAATATAAGCCTGCCGAAAGTCTCGAAATATCAAAGCTTGCAATATTTTTATTATTTAGTATAGGATTGATGAAATCCATGACCCGCTTGCCATACACATCATTGATATGAACAGTGAAATCTGCAACGGGCTTGTATCCCATATCCAGGCTTATTGACCCTGATGCAGGGTTAGGGAATAAAACGGTAACACCGCTCTGATTTTTCGCACCTTTGATTTTCAATAAAGCGATATTGCTCCATTTATAAGATCCGTCAATATCTATCATCTTCAGGCGGTAATATATAAATGGCTGATTCAATTCCGTCACCTGAGGGTCGGTAATTCCATACCTGTTTAATTTCAGGCTATTGCCTGCAGCTCTCACACTTTGCAGGAATTTAAAATTCATGCCGTCGGTTGAGCGGTAAACCTCGAATAATTTCGAATTGATCTCGGATGAAGTCGACCAATATACCTCTGCATCATTCCCCGCAAGGCTGGCTTTAAATTCTAATAAGGTCACCGGTAATGGCCGCGTACTATCAGAGATTAAAAAATAAACGGTAGAAGTATTACAGGAATTAAGGGAATCACAAGCACGGTAAATAAAATAATCCGGACCACTGTAAGCGGCATTCGCTGTATATAAAAATTTCCCCTTGCCAAGCCATATGATAGTTCCGTGAATTGGACCAATGGTAGCGATGGTGTCGACTGTAACAGAATAATTTGGGCCGTTCAGATCCTGGTCATTCAGTAAAACTGAATCGAGCGCCGATACCCCTTGCTTCACGAGTACAAAATCATCCCCCGATACGGGCGGCTTATTTGTGGAGCCGTTGTTAAGTGGATTAACAGAGATGGTAAGACTGGCATCCTTGCAGGCTTGTGGAATGGCGAAGGTATCGCATACTTTGTAATTGATTGTTACGGTACCGTTAAAATTAAGGGCCGGTGTAAATGTAAATATGCCATTGGTATCAAAAAAGAGTGTCCCTGCATTAGGTGCAGGACGTCCGAATTGATCTGTGCCCGGCACAGCGGCAAAAGTGCCCATTTTGGTTAATACACTAGTGTTAAGATTATAAAATCCTTCAAAACGAATGGCATTGCCTTCCCCGTCTTTATCATTCAAAAGCACATTTCCATTTATTGGAGTATTTGTAATTGTTATATACGCGTCATTATCCGGCAATACCGTATTTGTGGTGGTTGGTGTGAAGTCGGGAGTAACACAGATAGTTAAATTTACATTCGTGCATACACTTTGTGCAGCGCTATCGCAATAAAGGTAATTTACTTTGGCGCTGCCTGAAAATCCTGCAACGGGGGTAAAGGTATACCCGCCTGTAACTGTGTTCCAGCTTAAAGTACCTGCGTTTGCAATCCAGGTGCCACCTACATTATAGCCACCAATAATGGCGCCTTGCGTTAATGGGATGCCGGTAAGAAAATCGATATAGCCACTGAATTTCGCAGGGTCGCCTTCCGGATCAAAATCATTGGTTAGCACAAAACCTGAGACAGCGGCACCGGCGAAAGTATTATTATTATCATTTCTTGGCAGCACCGAATTAAATGGATAAACATCGATATATACCGTTGCTTCAGCACAAAGTGATGGCGCCCCGTTATCACATACTTTGTATACGAATTGATCCGGTCCCAGATATCCGGCATTAGGAATGTATTTAAATGTGCCATTGCTGTTTATTATCACTGTTCCGAATGAAGGAGGGGTTACCGGAGTGGTATTGATAGTCAGGATATTCCCATTCATATCGGTGTCATTGGCCAATACTGAATTTCCATATAAAGTATTATTCAGCATGGTATAAGTATGATCATCAGTGCCAAAAGGATAATCATTACCGTTATAATTAATATCGGGCATAATATCTATACGCATCTGGGCATTCGCGCAGGATGATGATATCATATTATCGCAGGCTTTATAGATGATGTCCACCGTGCCCATAAACGTGGAGTCGGGAACAAACATGAAATATCCTGAAGGGTAAGCGGTAATCGTACCGGCATAAGCAATCGGATTCTCATTCCGGTCATGGCCGGCTACATTGAAGCTGCCACTGGTTTTAAAGCTTGAAGTCGTGGAATCATACAATCCTCCAAAGAGCACTTTGTTTGTTTGAATATCATAATCATTCACCAAAACATTTCCGCTTACATTTCGTTTTTGATATCCTACAAACTGGTCGTTATGCGGGTTGATAGAATTGGTGACTCCTGAACTATAGGGAACAACGTAAATCGTTAAGCTCGCGATCTCGCAGCTAGAGCTTAGATTGTCATCACATTTCTGATAATCGATGCTTACCTTACCTGTGAAATTCATCGTAGGGGTGAATGTATAAGATCCATTGGCATTGATTTGCAATAAGCCCGCGTTGGCAATATAGTTTCCGTTCAAATCATATCCGTTAAGGCTTAATGTGCCACTATTAAGATACAGCTCATTCAATGAATCGAGGAAGCCTGTAAATAGCCAGCCATCACCTTCCGGATCCTGGTCATTTGTAATTACATTGCCGCTTACCGGATGATTTTTGAGTGTGCTGTTATTGTCATTGGCAGCCAGCGTTGTATTGGCGGCTACAACAATAAAATAGGCTCTGCCGGTATCTGCCTTAGGAGTTAAGGAAGGGCAGCCTGCGCCGGGATTGTAAGGCACGTCGGTGATGATATAATCAAGTGAGTCGATGCCTGAGAAGGCTTGAAACGGGATATAGTGAATCAATCCATTAGCTAATAGCGACCGGGTGCCATGCTTGGGCTGTAATATTCCGTTGGTGAGAGAGATCACTATGGGCTGGTCATCCGGATCCCAGTCATTATCGGGAAGATCCCAGTACTGCTCCCCATTCATATCTACCGGCACCGTATCGTTTACTGCCACCGGCGGATTATTGGGTAAGGCGCTGATAGTAATAAAAATATAGGCGGAATCTGATTTGGATGGATTCTCCAGATCTTTTATATAATACTTAATGGAATCAGTTCCCGAATATCCGAAAGGGGCAGCATAGTATACTGCGTCGCCATCGGTGGTGGCCGTGCCTCCTTTCGGCGTTGGCGATTTCACGCCGCTGATATACATTGTGGCGGCGCCTTCTGCATTGGTATCATTAAGCATCGGGTAATAGGTTTCAGGCTGACAGATATTGCCCAGCACCACATCCCTTAAGGCTTTGGGCGCCTGGTTTAAAACATTCACCACGATAAAAGCGGTATCGCACATAGGGAAAGATTGATCATCACAAATACTGTAGGCAAAGGAGTCGACACCGGTAAATCCAACCAAGGGGGTATATGAAATGCTATCGCCAATCACTTGCACTACCCCGTTTGAAGGAGCCCAGTAATTAGGCAGGTCTGAAATATCATATACATAGCTGCTCACCGACTTGATATCATTTGCCATTGGGAACAAACCCACACTATCATTTGAATTCATAGTAATCATATCACGCTTGGCAATCGGTCGAATAGGACCTGCATAAATAAAATATCTGGCGGTATCACAAAATGAGGGTGAGCCATTATCACATACTTTATAATAAAGCGTATCCCAGCCCGAAAAACTATTGGCAGGAGTATAGGTGATCGTGTTGCCGCTAATAGCCTGCGTTCCGTGCTGCGGACCGTAAATGCCTGTAAGCAATCCAACAGTAAGTGATTGCCCGGCATCCAGGTCATAATCATTTAATGATACATTTTTAGAAGTGGGGATATTGGTTAAAGTCGTGGAAGTATCATTATAGGCGAAAGGCGCCCGGTTAGGTATCACAGCGCATACTGAATAGCTATAGCTGATGGCATCGATATCGGGGCTTTGAGCGCCTACGCTAAACTTTAAATACCGGGTGGAAACGGGGGTAGTATAGTTGTATGTTAACAATAATTTCGAAGCGTTGGCCGGTGAAGAAAACGAAGTAATGCCGGAAAAAGTAATATTGTCAGCGCTAGCCTGCACATTCATTGTGGCGGCACTAATATTATCAGGCATCCAGTCGATGCTTACTATCTTCCCCGCTGGTATGGGTGTACTACCTATATCGAGAATTAAAATATCCGTTGTAGCTAATCTTGCTGTACCTCCATTATTTCCGTTTACAGCATCAGGAACTCCGAGTGCAGAAGTAGGATTCGTGGATCCTGCTGAGCCTGTGGCTACCACATTGGCGTGGCCATTGTAAAATACTTCTGTTTGATTATTAGCACATATGGTATTATTAATGGTAAGCACCACCAGGGCGGTGTCGCATATGCATAAATAATTGCAGGCATTGTATATGATCGTATCATTTCCCAGATAGGCGCCGAAGGGTACATATTTAATGGTATTGTCTACCTGCACACTGGCGGTGCCATGTTTGGGCGGAGTAGTAATGCTAAAATTTAATGGTAAGCCCTGCGGGTCAATGTCATTGGCTTTTTGATTGATAATAATTACTGCATTTTTGGCACCCGTAACAAAATCAGCATTAGCTGATGGCTTGGCATTGGTGCAGCTATACATTTTATAGGTAATGGCATCAATATCCAACTTGCTGCCGCCACCGGCGAGGATATGGATTTTAATATATCTTGGGTTAATTCCGGATGGAATAACATAGATATAATTTAGATATATTTTTTGACCAGATACCACGAATGTTTTCGAAAAAGCGCTGGGAAATGTATTGGTTGAATTAAATTCTACCAGTACATTGGGTTTATTTTTATCGTCGGAGGCCATCCTTAAAATAATGCTGTCTCCTTTGGTAAAAGTTAATCCGGCTCCAAGATCCACCGTTATAAACGCACTTGTACTTGTGATACGGGCGGAATTATTATTATTACCGTTCGACTGATCCGGTGCTCCGGTGATCTTTGTTGGATTCGATACAGAGGAACTCGTTTGTGAGACCCCATAACCCTGGGAAATAAATTTTTCAAATTCATCAGGCGTACAGCCTTTAAAACTCGGAACACCAATATTAATATATACAATACCGGTATCGCATGATCCACCGGGATCACATACTTTATAATAAAATGAATCTAAGCCGGATGTTGCAGGATAACCAATGTAAGAAATAATACCGCCGCTCACGATAGTAACACTGCCTTTTTTAGGGGCACTGAGCAAGGTGATGGATGATAATGGATCGTTATTCAAATCATAATCATTGGACAATACATTCATTTGACCTGCAGCATTACATAAATTTAAGGTGAGTATATCGGTAACTGCCACAGGAGGCTGCGGGGGTGGAACCAGCAATACACTCACAGAATTAAAGGTTACTCTTCCGCATGCATCAGTGATGATACATTTAATAATACATATGGTAGGAGCTAGCACCGTTGCAGGCGTAAAATTAGTAACGCTCGCATTGGGAGACGAAAAAGTTCCGGCATACGATGACGACCATTGGTAGCTGAGTGAAGCGCTTACCGGTGAGCTGGCATTTACAGAAACCGAATAAAGAGATCCGCCCTGCATGATCGATGGCACGCTGCTGGAACTCACCAGCGGTGATTTATCTTTAACCACTATCAATGCAAAATTAAAAAACTCGCGCATGGCAGCCACATTTGCAGCGCCCGTTCCTCCGATATTATGTCCGCTCTGGTACATCACCATCCCCGCTGTATTCAATCCAAATCCCCTTCCATATAAGGTAACTGCCGCCGGCCCGTTAGGGAAGGAGGAAACATCCGGATGCGATACATCATAGCAGCCTAAATGCGTTGTATTTCTCCAGCCGCCACCCGCTAAGGGAATATATATTTTTTCTGAACCATTTAAATGTGCCCCCTCTTCACTTCCCATGCGCTGAAAAACGGGATCGTCGGCAGTGGCTGTTATCGGGGTTCCGTTATAAGGATTCTGGTTAAAGAAATCGGTATATGGTATGCTCATTCCACTATGTGAACCAAAATGTATCAGACCTGTAGTCGATAAAAAATTACATTGCTCCACAGGATTGGAAGGATTGGTTATAGCCTCTAAAACACTAACTGCATGGCATCCGCACCAAATCGCTCCTTTATAATTTCTGTTCCAGCTATACAGCCCTCCATAAAAAGCCCAGGTAGGGTCGGTGTGCGGAATAACAAAAATATCATTGCAATCAGTTAATTGAGAAGGTGGCACCCATACATAAGCGCTGGCAGGAATTCCAGCCGCCGTAAAAAAGCCTACTTCAATGGCACCATTTTGGGTATTCAACGACCAACGTGGTGCACTTGTAAGGGTGGTGGTAATATTAATTGTGAGCGGGCTTAAGGTATATGAGCCAACAACACCTTGGCTTACCCAATAAGTAATACGAGCGGCAACGGTTGCATTTATATATTCCTTTGGAATAAGAAATGTTCCGCCTTTGTATTGTTTGCCACTATAAATAAAGTCAACGCCGTTCAGGCTTTTACCGGCGCCTATCGCCCATTTCACCGGCACCTGATAATTTTTCAGCAGGTCGTAAACTAAGCCATAAGGCTTCATGCCGTTGCCCACTGTTTGCGGCACTACCCCCATATTAATAATATAGGAGCCGGTGGAAAATGTTTCCGAACCTTGAGAGCAAAGTTTTAATGGAAACAAAAAAATAGCAAAAACACTGATAAGTAATAGTTGTTTCATAGCTGCTGCATTTGAAAATTGCAGGATCAAGAATAATAATAAAAAAAGGTATAAAAAAAATTAAAAAATATCTTTTTTATATCATTTGTAAAATGATATTGTAGCTCCTGCTATACAATGAGGTGGAATTCAGAATTGCGATAAAATGTAGCACCAACAAGGGATACCGCTTGCCAAAAGCGAAATGAAAGAAGCCCTCTCTTAATGGAATATTATCGTTTAGGAAAATTTAAAATATTCGAAAATTGATTCTGTTCATTTAAAAGGGCGGGAATTTTATTTTGTCTTTAACAGGAATCTTTTAAATATAATAATAAAAACTGAAACATTATTTCATTTGAGAAAAGTCATATGATTCATTCAAAAATATAAATAAATTGTTGAAGAAAATTTTTTTGCATCGATTTGAAATGAAAACAAATCATAAGAATCCCGAAGTATTCGGTAATTTTAAAAATTCGTGCCTCATAACAATTTTGAATTATAGGAGGTAAGTATTATTATTCTTTATTGAATGATTCAGCGTTAAAAAAAAGCCGGTACGGAAAATTGATTCCGGCCCGGCTTATATTAAATTATTAAATGCTTTTAGTTCAATCGCTGAACTTTTAATGTCTGGAGCTTATCACCATAGGACACCTGTACAAAGTACATTCCAGCGGCATATTTCGAAAGGTCTAAAGGAATTTCTGCAAAGCCGGTATAATCATTTCTCTCCATAGAGAATAAAACTTCACCGGTAATGCTCAGGATATTCACTTTTATTGTTCCTTCTGCTTTACTATTAACTATAAGGGTAGCTTTGGATGCGGTAGGATTAGGATAGATATTGAGTTCAGCGCCATTAGAATATTCACTATTGATACCTGTGGCGCCAATACTTTCACCGCCACTCGGAGGACAAGGACCCATTGACCAATTATTGCCTTTCTTTGGTACATCTTTTTCGTTTACGCACTCGGTTTTCCCATTATGGCACATCATCACCTTATTGTCCTTTTTATCTTTACCATTCTTTGG
This sequence comes from Bacteroidia bacterium, assembly GCA_038219845.1. Classification (GTDB taxonomy): domain Bacteria; phylum Bacteroidota; class Bacteroidia; order UKL13-3; family UKL13-3; genus CAINMV01. The sequence goes on along the minus strand of JBBRJE010000046.1, from coordinate 1,159 downwards.
ATCGCAAATGGTATACGCGAAGCCATTGCAGGCACCGGAAGAATTTTGAAATCCTGTGGCTGTAGAATTATCCGATCCATCAGTTAACCAAGGCTTGAATATCAGGTAATCACTTACAGCATCTCCTGTGCCACCTGGATTAGAAATATGCTTTGGGCCTGTTAGGCTGCCATACCAATTACAGGTTGCATCCTGAGTGGTTGGCCCATAATTATAAATACCAATAAATATACTGCCTGTGATGCTATTATAATTCATTGTACTTGTGATGTTAGCATTTATACTCTGGGCCCATACCACTAGACCTGTATCTAAATTGTTTACTTTATTATTTTGCATGCTGGTGTTGGTAGTTTCTCCATTATAAGCATCCGCTTCAATGCCTGTACCCTTTCCTCCTCCGTTAACTTCATTATTGTTAATCATGGTAGTGCCATCATCCACATCTATTCCATACCAGGTTGGAGTGGTTCCCATGGCATTGTAATTAATCTTATTGCCGGTGATACTTCCACTTGAACTAATATAATAAATACCCACTTGAGAATTATTAACTGTATTGTTAGCGCACAAAGTAGCACCTCCGGCACTGTATACTAATATACCACAGGATACAAATGTATTGGGAGTGTAACTGAATCCGTTCACTGTATTATTCGTGATGCTGCCTTTAGTTCCATCTGAAAGTTGAATTCCATTTTGAGCGATAAAATTTATATTGCCTGCACCGGTAATCGTATTAGCATCAACGGTGACGGTTAAATCGTTCCCTGCAAACACGGTGGCATTTTTTTGAAAATCATGAATATTATTATGTACAACCAGTAATGTTCTGCCTGTTCCATTTTCGGCATTAGCGAATATTCCTATTCCATCTTGTAAACCATCGATTGGGGTATTTCGAATATTTTTAATCTCACAATCCTGAATAGTTCCACCGGCATCGTCGTACCCGATTCCGTTCATTCTATAATTTAAATTACCTTGACCTGCACCGTCAACGGTTAGGGATTTGATAATTACATTAGACGAATTGTGAACATATATCACTGGCCGATTAGGCCCCGATGTAGTAAAATAAAGAGGCAGAGATGCTGGCGAAATAACATTTGTTGAGCCACTACCTGCACCCACGATACTAAGATTCTTTGAGATCTCT
>JBBRJE010000045.1:0-12847 GCA_038219845.1 Bacteroidia bacterium | reverse complement strand
ACCCGGAATTGCCTTTTTAAGTGTTATAGCAATACATCCGCTGCCTGTGCCTATATCCAGGATCAAAGGATTTGGCATCTTTTTATTTTCACTTATGATTAATGCCACCAGCTCTTCTGTTTCTCGCCGTGGAATTAATGCATCAGGAGAAACGATAAAATCATAACCAAGAAAATGGGCTTCACCAGTAACATATTGCACGGGACTCCCCTGCTGCAGCTCGGAAATAAAATTCATTAATTGGGGAAGCAGGGCAGATGGAAATTCATGAGAATAAGCCTGAATATAATTAATATCGGTAGTTCTCAAAAGATGCATGAGCAGAATTTTTGCAATTGACGCCGCTTCCTCATGAGAATAATCCGCCTTGATTTCCCGTATAATATAGGCTTCTGTTTCTTTTAAATTCATTGGAATATGAATGCGAAAATAATTTATTAAAATTCATTCAGCCTGTTTAAAAAAATACTTTCCGCATATATTCATTCGCATATTAAGAATTTAGAACTTCCAATTGATCTATGGTTAATGTATTTTTGCAGACAGTGACGGAAGACGAACAATATATGCTTCGCTGCATTCAGCTGGGATCACTGGGCAGCGGACGGGTAGCACCTAATCCAATGGTGGGGGCCCTTTTGGTGTATGAGGGAATGATAATCAAAGAAGGGTTTCATCATACCCTTGGTAGCCCGCATGCAGAAGTAAATGCTTTAGAATTCATTGATGACAAACAGGCAGAGAACAGTACGCTTTATGTAAACCTTGAGCCCTGTAACCATTTTGGCAGAACCCCACCTTGCACCGACCTTATCATCCGGAAGAAAATAAAAAAGGTGGTCGTGGGAACGGTTGATCCCAATCCTATCGTTTCCGGTAAAGGAATTGCCCGGCTTAAAGCGCATGGCATCGATATCGTTCAAGGTGTTTGCGAAAAAGAATGCCGTGAATTAAATGAGCGTTTTTTTACTGCAATTGAAAAGAAGAGGCCGTATATCATTTTAAAATACGCACAAACTGTTGATGGATTTATTGGCTTTAATAATACTGAACTTGAGAATTCAAACAGGTCAAAACAAATCAGCAATTTATTTTCTCAACGACTTACACATAAATGGCGGATGGAGGAAGATGGCTTGCTTGTAGGAACCAAAACAGCTTTGCAGGATAACCCCAGGTTGAATGCCCGCTTGTATGGAAATAATCATCCTGTGCGAATTGTATTCGACAGGAATTTGAAAATTCCCGATACCTCATATTTATTTAACAGGTTACAAAAGACCATCATTCTCACAGAAAAAGAAATGCCTTTCAGTCACGAAAATTTACAGTATATTCAGATTGAATTTAATGACCAGCTGCTAAAAAATGCTTTAAAGAAATTACTGCAAATGAATATCCATAGCATCCTTGTGGAAGGAGGCACAAGCACGCTACAACATTTTATTGATTCTGGATATTGGGATGAATGCAGGGTGTTCACCGCCTCGGTTTCCTGGGGTCATGGCTTGAAAGGTCCTGTTCATGGGCCTTATTCTTCATTTAGCTCTGAAGAAAAATCAGGCACCGACACTTTAACAGTTTATAAAAACACCAACGCGGGATGCTTATAATATTTTTGGGAATCGTATTCACCACTTCCCTGGTTATCTGCTTTAAATATTTTGATAAGTTAGGCATTAATACCTTTCATGCCATCCTGGTTAATTATATTATTGCAGCATTAACGAGCTATATTTATGCAGATAAAAACTATACAGTAAACTTTAGAGACAGCTGGTTTATATTTTCCGTTATTATTGGTTTGTTATTCCTGATTACCTTTCTTGCTACCAGCATTACAGCCCAAAAAGTGTCATTAATTGTGAGCATGATTGCAGCGAAAATGTCGCTTGTTATTCCACTTGCCTATGCAATTTTATTCATCGGAGAAGAAATGACATATCTCAAGCTTACGGCCATCGTGCTGGCGATGGCAGGTGTTGTTCTTACCGTCATGAAGCCTAAAGTAAAATCAGGATCCAATCCCCGAAACATCAGGTCCATTCTTCTGATATGCACTGTATTCCTTGGAAGCGGCCTGGTTGACAGCTCATTTAAATTTATTGAAGTTAATTTTTATTCGGTGGTACAGCCACAATACATCATGATGGTATGTTATGCCAGCGCGGGTTTAATAGGTACTCTATATTTTTTAATTTCCTGTATTAATGCCAAACCGGTGGTAAAATTAAAAAGTATCATTGCAGGAATTATCCTGGGTATTTTAAATTATTATTCTTTTTATTTTGTATTGGAAGCCCTTCATATCAGATCCATGCCGGGTTCTGTGGTTATCCCTATAATCAATGTGGGCGTACTCTTACTTTCTACTTTACTGGCAATTTTTCTTTTCCGCGAAAAGCTGCGGCCCATCAATTATGCAGGGGTTATTATTTCAATACTAAGCATTATAGTGCTTGCCTTACAATTTTTTGCTCTTTAGCTATTCATATTATACAATGGAAATCTGGGGGAGCATACTTAAAGAAAAAGGGAGTAGGCGCCTTGGCCGGTTCACCCAAATTTAATTTAGCTGCACTTCGATTTTCTCTCCGTTGCTCCAGAAAGTAAGACTTTTGGCGTTGCTGTAATAAACGATCAGATTGGAATATACTTTAAATGAGGTAACGATATCGTCGCTTACGTTGAATACCTCTCCATTGTTATACGCCTTAAGCCTGTTACGAAAATCGGTATATACGAGCGTTTTGTTTCGCGCAGAAAATTGGGTGGGATAATATGATTCGATGACTTTCCCTTTACCGTTTTCAAAAACTTTTAATTCATTATGATTACTCCGGTAATACATTACACCATCGATAATATTGTAAGCTCCCGGTTCATAGGTCTCCAACAAAAAAACATTTCCTTTGTGAAAAAGCCGCAGATTATTATTCTGATCTACCCATGCTACCATATCATCTCCCACAACAAAGCTTCTGGGCCGCAGCTTATCAAGGGTAAAAATCTGTTTATTGTAAAATACCTTTAGTTTGCTGTTACGGTCCATAAATCCTACTGTATTAAGGCCGCAGGAATATTTTAATGTGTCGCTGAAATATTCCAGAACTACATTGGTATCTTTATACCAAACTTTCAACTGGTCATTGCGGTCAACAAAAGCAATAAGATTGCGCCCAAGTGTATAATTCGGCGTGGGTGAAATATCCAGGCTTCTGATTTTATTATCGTAAAATACATTGAAGAATCCGAAGCGGTCGGTAAATTGAACTATGCTATCGTTGAGGTGCACATCCCCGCAGTTATCGCATATTTTCTTCACCCTGCCATTATAATAAACATAGGATGCCACCCCGGAATTCCAGGCTACCAGGTTATCGCTACAGTCATAGCTTTTGGGTACGAACTTAGAGAGCAGCTTACTTTTTCCCTCAGAATAAATCTTAAAATCCAGCACATCGGTGATATAAGCACATACATTATTGCCAAATTTGAATCCTTTTACCGGTGCTATCTCAAGGGTCTTGAGCTGACCATTATCATAAATATTAAAATGTGAATTATATTTATCCCAGTAAGGGTAAACCGGCTGGGCCGCGCATGAAAATACAGAAAGCATGAGCACCAGCGCCATAATGCCCCATAATTGATATTTATAATAGAATATTATTCGCACAAATACTTAGATAGTAATTTCCTGTAAATAAGATGGTATTGATACTTTACTGAAGCCCGCTTCCATCAGATGAATTTGAAACACTTTCTGCGTTACCGGTTCACCGTGTACTAAAAATATCTCTTTCACCTTATGCTTATCCTGACAACCAAGGTACTCAATCATTTCCTTATAATCTCCATGAGCACTATAGCTGTCGATCACCTCTACCCTCGCTATCACAGGGTATAACTCCCCAAAGATACGAACTTCTTTCGCACCATCCTTCAGCTGACGGCCCAGGCTACCCGGCGAGCAATATCCCACCATGAGGATAGTCGTGCTTTTCTTCTTAATATTATTTGCAATATGATGCTTTATTCTGCCGGCTTCCGCCATACCGCTGGAAGAAATAATGATACATGGTTCATGATAATCGTTAAGCTCCTTGCTCCTGTTAACGTCACTGATATATTCCAGGTTATCGAAACCAAAAGGATCTTCATCTTTCTTAAGATATTCCAGGATGGTATCGTTATAGCATTCCCGGTGCTTCCTCATAATATTGGTCGCATTCACACTAAGGGGGCTGTCTACAAATACCTTTATTCGGGGAAGCAAGCCGGCGTGCTCCATCTTATCCAGGGCAAATACCAGCTCCTGTGTACGGTCGACACTGAAGGCCGGAATAATCAGCTTCCCTTTATTTTTTACACAGGTTTCATTTACAATAGCCAATAAACGCTGTTCGGATCCTTCCTGGTTTTCATGAAGCCGGTCGCCATAAGTGCTTTCGCATAAAATATAATCTGCTTGCGGAAATTTCTCTGGTCCACGAAGAATCTGATCATGTGGCCGGCCTATATCACCTGTAAAAGTAAGGGTGATTGTGCGATCCTTTTCCCTTATAATCAAATTAATCGCTGCACTGCCTAACAGGTGCCCCTGGTCGGTAAAAATAAAACTGATTTCGTCGTTTATTTTATACTCATCAAGATAATTTACACCTGTGAAATTTTTCAAAATGTTCTCAGCGTCTTCAATACTGTACAGTGGCTTTAATAATTCTTCACCTCTTTTTACTTTTCTTTTATTAATAAATTTCAGGTCGCTTTGCTGGATAAAAGCACTATCGCGAAGCATAATTCCACATAAATCTTCCGTAGCAGGAGTAGCATATATTTTACCGGTAAAACCTTCAGCAAATAATTTCGGCAATAAGCCGGAATGATCAATATGAGCATGAGAAAGAATAACACAATCGATACCCGAGGCATCAAACCCAAAATTGCGGTTACGTTTTTCTCCCTCTGGTCCCATACCCTGAAACATGCCGCAATCTAATAATACGGTAAAGCCGCTTTCCAATGTCAGCAAGTGTTTTGAACCTGTTACGGTTTGTGCTGCTCCAAAAAATTGTATCTTCATATAGGAATAAAATCAAATTGTAATTTCAAGTATGCGGTGGTTATCACAGCGATATACCTTACCAAAAAATTTATTAATAAGCCTGTAATCGTGTGTAGCCATAAGAATAGCGGTACCGCTCTGGCTTATTTCTATCAATAGCTTCATGATCTCATCACTCACTTCCGGATCAAGGTTTCCGGTAGGTTCATCGGCCAGAATGACATCAGGGTTATTTAATAAGGCCCTTGCAATCACTACACGCTGCTGCTCCCCTCCCGATAATTCGTGGGGGAATTTAAAATCCTTAGTGCTCAGATGTACTTTATCCAGAACCTCATTAATCCTGTTCCTTATCAAGTTCTTATCTTTCCATCCGGTGGCTTCCAAAACAAATTCAAGGTTATCGAATATGCTCCTGTCGGTTAATAATTGGAAATCCTGGAATACGATGCCCAGCTTGCGTCGCAGGTATGGTATCTGGCGTGTTTTAAGCTTTCTCAAATCATAGCCCGCAATGCTGGCCTCACCTTTTTCAAGTGCCAGGTCGGCATACAAAACTTTTAACAAGCTTGATTTACCGCTGCCTGTTTTTCCAATGATATATATGAAATCGCCCTTATAAATATCCAGGTTCACTTCATCAAGAATGAGATTATCACCTTGGAAAATATCTACCTCCTTTAAACAGATAACTAATTCACTATTCATTTTTACAATTGTATCGGGTGCAATTTACCAAAAGGAATTTCATCCAGTGTTTTTTTTATTAGGTCTATCTTAGATTCATAACCAGCCTTTTGCAATGCTTTCTCAGGACGGTCGACCCTAAAATAAGCCAGTAAAGTGAAATACTCATCCCTTAGTTGTACATAATCAGGAATGTTCACTTTTCCTTTGATTTTTATTATATAATGCATGAAATGAAAGAAAATTGTTATATATTTGCTACTTGTACTTACATCCTTGGCATGTAATTTGTGCTTTCAAATTTATAAAAAGTAATATTCAAAAAATGAACTATTTTAACGCAACTAAAATTTCAACCCTTTTTCTAGCACTGATTTTTGTTTTTTCTTCATGTGCGTTGCAAAAACAACAAAAGCGGTTAAGGACAACTGAGTTTAAAATGGACCAGGAAGTTCTGGAAGTTATAGGGGATAGTGTGTTGATAGCCTTCACAGGTACGTTTCCACCCAATTCCTTTAACAAAAAAGGAATTGCAAAAATTGAACCTTATATAAAGTACGGTACAAGCGAATTGCCTTTGAAAATCTTAACCCTCCAGGGCGAAAAGGTTAAAGGAACCAAAAACCAGGTAATATATTATAAAGACGGGGGCACTTTCGCTTATCTCGATAAAGTATTATATACACCCGATATGAAGAAGGCGGATCTAAAGCTGAATGCCAATATCCGTATTAAATATGCTGATGATGTGCAGGATCGCTGCCTTGAAGTGGCTTCCAATAAGCAGCTGGCCAAAGGAACGATCACCACCTCCCTTACCCAGCGTGATAAAGATGATATCATCATTAGCAATGATAATTTTGATCCAGCTAAAATTAATCCTAAAACTTATTTTACCGGTGATAAATTTGAGACTGAGAAAAAAGTTATCAAATCGGCCACCGCAGTGCCGGGAGAGGTAACGGAGAACGGACAGCCTACAATTTCAACGGCAGTATCCGGGATAATGAATGGGGATAAATTGGTAGAACAAAAAGAATCTACAGGGCCTGAAGGATACTACGAGAACAATAACACAAATCTTGATAAAACGCTCGATCCAACAGTAGCTGCCACTGCTGCTACCACCACTCCAAAGAAAGCTGGAACGGGCGACGAAGGCTATTCAGCACTTGGCAATAAATATAAGGTGGGAGGGAGATTCATGAAAGGCAGTTCAGCTACCGGTACAAAATCCAGCAAGGCTATTAATAGCGAAGCCAAATATGATCCTGCGAAACCAAAAAATATAATCTATTTCGGAAGTAATGATATTGGGCCGAAATCTGTGAATAAATCGGCTATTGTTTATTATGTTCTTGATACTTGGAATTACCGTGACGGTTATGACAGCAATAATCCTGAATTACAAGAGCTCACCCGCTTTGCTGCAAATCCTAAATATACTTTAAACGGTATCCTGATACACTCCTTCGCATCTCCTGAAGGTCCTTATAACCGGAACCTGGCTTTGTCTGATCAGAGAACGAACAGCACCTATAACCAAATCAAAAATGAATTTAAAAAAGCAGGTGTAAGCAAAATTTATGATGACGAATTTTACCTTCGCACCTCTACATTTGAAGATTGGGAAGGCTGGAAACGTGGAGTGGTTGTATCTAATCTGGAAGACAAACAGGAGATCCTGGCTATTATTAACAGCAATATGACTGATGAACAAAAGGAATCGAAGATAAAAACAGAGCATGCGGCATCCTATAAGTTAATGAAGGAAACTATACTACCGCGCTTACGTCGTTCTGTAGTGTCTGTCAATGCCACAGTTCCTAACCGTACTCCTGAAGAAATTGTAGCTACTGCCAAAAGCAATATCAGCGATTTAAATGATCATGAATTATTGTATTATGCAATGACCACTACGGATGAGAAAGAGCGTGAAAGAGCTTACCGGGCTTTAATCGCATATCAGCCCAATGACTGGAGAGGATATAATAACTTATCCGCTATCCTTATCCGTGAAGGTAAAGCACAGGAAGCGGTAACTAACCTGGAAAAGGCCGACAGGCTTTCACCAAAAAATGCATTTATTTATAATAATTTAGGTGTTGCTTATAAAGACTTGAAGGATTATGCCAAATCGGAAATGTATTATAATAAAGCTAAATCCTTTGGCATCTCTGAGAATAATAATATGGGTAATTTATATGGACGTCGCGGATTATATAAGGAATCCCTTGAGTTTTACGGTTCAAATACAAAAACTTATAATGCCGGCTTATCTTATACCATGCTTGGAAAATATTCAGAAGCCAATACCAGTCTCGATGCGCAGGACAGAGAAGACAAAGATGCAACCAGCTATTATTTAAAAGCAATCATTGGAGCACGTGGGGGAAATGCTGAAGCTATGGGAACAAATCTTCGCATGGCGATTGAGAAAGATCCACGTTATCGCGATGAAGCAAAAGCCGATCTTGAATTTCGCAAGTATTGGGATAAGCCTGAATTCCAGGCCGCCATTCGTTAATTTAATTTAACCCTTCCACCAACCGGAAGGGTTTTTTTTATGCGAAAATTAATTCCGGCTTACTTTATAATTTTTATACTGGGATTCATTTATTTATCTTTCTACGCGCTTGTAAGTCTCGACGAGGTGATGCTCCTTGATCCTTGCCGTAACCTGTTACAAGGCAATTACATTTCAAAGCTCTGGTATGCACAAGGAACCGAAAATCATTTTATGGCTTATCTCCCTGCCAATTCCTTTTTCCGTTTAATATTCCTTCCTTTCCTGCCGGATACCCTTTTCTTTCATAGGTTACCTTTTATTTTAGCCTTTGGTTTTGCATCCTGGCTTATTTATAAAATCACCAGGTTTGGGGGCCATGATCCAATAATTGGATTGCTCACGGTTATATTATTTGTAAATGACAAAGGATTATGGGATACAACACTATCGGGTAGAAGTGAAATCCTAGAGGTGCTTTTCATATTGATTTATTTTTATCCTATAAAGCATGAGAAAATATTTCTGCACAGCGCTGTTAAAGGATTGGCAGTTGCAGGATTATTTCTTTGCCATCCACCGGTTTGGATTATTGTTCTAATATTAATGGCGCTCCTTTATAGGGATAAAAGCAGAAGGAGCTTTTTAATATCATCTATAGCATTTTTATTGCCGATTTTACTTTACCTTATTTTAATCCATTTCGATATTCGTGAACTAAGTTCACAACTTTTCAATAATGGAAATCTGCTCCGGCCTACAGAAGATTTTTTATTCCGCCTACAGCATTTTTATTCCCGGTTCCTTCCTTATCCTTATATATATCAACCCTGGGTAATTTTATTATTACTGGCCTCTATCGGATATATTGTCAACTTCAGGACATATAGAGAAAAACTAGTATTTCAGCTTGGCATTGTTCTTATCGCTTACTTTCTTACGCTTGTTTTCATTTCGGGAAATTATTACCGGTATAATCCTCCCTTGCTCCTTTGCATTTACCTGTTGTTCCCCTATATTATGAAATATTTTCGTGAAAAATACAATATAAAAATAAAAAAAGGGCTAGCGGTTATTGTTGTACTGATAGTCACCATTCCTTTTGCGGCCAGGGTAATTAAAACATTCGAGCATCAAAATGCCACTAACACAAGCCTTCTCATTCAACAATTTAAATCATTGGTGGAGGATAAGCCAGTTGCGCAATACAGCCTGATTATTGGAGAGCCGATAGGTTATTATTTTGCTTCTGCCTGCAGTGGGGTTGATTATTCAACCCCATTTTCACTCAATAAGTTTGATTTAAAAGATTATCAAAACATTTATCTCCTGAGCTATGATAAAAAAGCAATGCCCGGATATAAATTAATCGACGAATTAATGCCCGGTGAAATTGAAGATGGAACCTACCGGGGTCTTAAATTATTTGCGCTTGAAGTCAAATAGGATATTCTGCCGCAAAATTTCTGATCAGGCCTTCAGCAATTTTCCAGTATCATTGGCTGTTTTCCAAAAGCGTTTTTCCATCTTTGAGTTACACATTTATTTATCATACATATCAGGTTGCCTTACGAGTTAAAAAAATCAAGGTAGAAATAAATTAAATTTGAAGTCTGAATACTTCAAGACTCAATAAATGTTAGAGCTTGTTCTATTTTTTTCAAGCATGCAAGCGCTGGAATCCACCATTGTAAGTGCAGCTTTATTTATTTTCATCAATTTTTTTTAATTTAAGCAACGGATATATCAGAACACCTGCAATGTTTATTGAAGCCCCAATGTAAAACCGGAGGTTCATAATTTCTGATTTGTTAAAGATGAGAAACGCAAGGATGATGCCATACACTGGTTCCAGATTATTCACCAGAACCATAGTAAATGGATTGATATGCTTCCCGATTTTTGTGGCTTCTATAAAGGGGAAAACGGTGCAAAGTATAGCGAGAATAAGCAGCCAGAATATATCCATGGGCTGATCCGGAATAAGCCATGAGCTGATATTAAAGAGTAATGAAACGATGCTAACACAAATGAAGGCACCTACAAATTCAAAAATGGTGATATTATAGGGATGATGCTTACGTGCAAATTTTACATTAATATTCACAAATAAGGCAGCGGTTATCGCTGCAAAAATACCATACCAAATCCCCACCATTTTCACCTCTGTATTATAAGCAATGACAAGCAGACCCAGCAAGGTGCTTAAGCCCAGCAATACCTCGAGAACTGAGATCCTGCGATTAAAAAATAATGGCTCGAGCAAGGCAGTAAAGAAAGTCATAGTGGCAAAGCCGCACATGGCAGTATTTATATTCGAAACTTTTATCGACTGATAGAATGAGACCCAATGCAATCCTACAATAAAACCCGTGAGAATAATGAGAATAATTGTTTTAGAAGCCAGCTCTATTTTAAACCTTTTATATCGAAAATAACCCAATAAGACAATTGTTGAGATTATAAGCCTCCACCAAACTAAAGGTAATGCATCGATGCTTATGAGCTTACCAAGTATAGGAGTAAAGCCGTAAATTATTACCAAAATATGAAGCATTACATAAGGCGACACTCCTGCTTTCTTCGTTTTCTCATTTACCATATGGGCGTTGTTGAGATATTATTTTTTCTTTCGCAGACCGGGATTTCAATAGCAGCAAATATTATTTAGGGGCATATTTATAAATAAACAATGCGATGATGAAGTAAATAAAATTTGGCGCCCATACTGCAATAAAAGGATTGAGGCTGCTATAGGTGGCAAAGGTATAGGTAATCTGCATTAAAAGGATATATGAGAATGCCAGCGATATCCCAAGAAATAAATGCATGCCAATTCCACCCCTGATCTTACGGGAGGCAATACATACTCCGATAAAAGTGAGAATGATCCCGGCAAAAGGCAATGATTTCCTTTTGTACAGCTCAACAAAGTATTCTTTTATATTCCCTACACCGCGTTGCTTTTGCAAGGAAATGAAACGATTCAGCTCGGGATCTGTCATGGTGGCAATATCAATCCCTTTTTCACCGAAATCATCGGGCGTATAATTCATCTGAACGATGCGCTCCTTTTCGGTGGAAATTTTTTGGCCTTCATTCTCAAAATCCCTGATCATCAAATTTTCCAGCTTCCATTGCCTGGTGGAATCGTTCCACAGTATTCTTTCTGCCTCTGTTTTTTGCTTAAGCCTGGCACCTTCAAATTTTTCAAGTGTAAACTTATACCCGATCCTGTCGGCAGCATTAAAATTTTGAATATAAATAAATTGTCCCTGAAATATTTGCTGATGTATATTATGGCTCCAGCCGCTGCGGGCATTATTAATATATTCTACTTCGAAATTAAAGCGCTTCTTGTTAGATTTAGGCAGGATAAAGCTATTTAATAAATAGGAGAATATGGCAATCAGTGTGGCAACCAAAAGATATGGCCGCAAAATCCTGTTAAAGCTTATACCACCTGCCAAGGCAGCCACAAATTCGGTTTTGGCTGCCATATTAGAAGTGAAATATATTACCGTAATAAAAACAAAGAGAGCGCTGAAAGTATTAACAAGCCAGGGAATAAAATTAAGGTAATATTCTAAAATGATAGCCTTTACCGGAACACTTTTTCGCATGAAATCATCGATCTTCTCTGAGATATCAAAGACGATACAGATCACAATAAGGATCAATAAGATGTAGATGAAAGTAAATACAAATTTGCGAATTATATACCAATCAAATTTCGATAAGAACACCGCAGCTTATATGTATTTATTAAATATAAAATATCAATCCAATGGATTGAGGGGATGCAATACTGTAAAACTAGTAGGCAGGAATGGCAGTAACGCCTTCTTTGCGCGACTGATCTACATCAATCATATGGCAATGTTTTGTAGGATCGGCGAAATATTCTTTATAATTTTTTGCTTCCTGAGCACCCACGAGAAGCGCAGCCAGGAATGACTTTTTTGCGAAATCATAATTTTTCTTCGTATCCTCCTTAAGCATGGCATCAAATGCATCTGCCAGGCGGGCAGAAATTTTTGATTCATCAACCGTCTTAGAGCCTATCATGGTTGTTTCGAGAAAAAACAAATTGCTTTCCCTATCCTGTATCTGCTGGCCTTTGCTATCTAAACGCGGTCTATCGTAAAAGCCCAGGAAACAATGGCCAGGAACCAATACCATCACCGGTTCAATACCCATTTTGTAAAGTATGGAAGCAAATAAAGCTGTGCCATCAACGCAATTGGCCTGCTTTGATTTCCATGCATCATTGGTGAACCGGATATACTGGCTGAACACTTTCGCATTGGCATTGCTTCCCGTAATATTACTATACGATACCTCCTGCTTCTGCAAAGCGGCCCATACTGCGAATACCTGCTTAAACACATCCTCCGTGCATTTCCCGGTATTATCATCACTATAGGTAAGATAACCTGTCATCTGGTCGATGATATCCGTCTTTTTTACCAGAGGCAAAATTTCGTCCTGGAGCAAAGGATTATTTTCGTTCACATAAGCTGCACACATCCAATCGGTGGTATTAATAGCATTAGGGTTATTGCGATGAATGTATCCAAGCAAGC
>JBBRJE010000044.1:0-13009 GCA_038219845.1 Bacteroidia bacterium | reverse complement strand
TGACTGGTGGATCATGCAACAAAATAATGGTGAATCTATCAATATGGATAAAGCTTATAATGCTGTCTTCGGTCAGGGATTATTGATCATTGTAGCATCTATCACTGCTTTTCTTTTAGGTCAGCTGGTGGATGTTTATTTATTTCATGCGATTAAAAAAAGGACCGGGCATAAGCATATATGGCTGAGAAGCACTGGTTCAACAGTAGTTTCGCAACTCATTGACACCTTTGTTGTTTTGGGAATTGCATTTTACCTGCCTGGGAAAATGACTGGTCAGCAGTTTATTGTTACCGCACTGGTAAGCTATATTTATAAATTTCTTGCTGCGGTTTTAGTGACACCCGTTTTATATGGCGTCCATAGTTTAGTAGATAGCTACCTTGGAAAAGATCTGTCAGAACATTTGCAGCATGATGCTATGGCAATAAAAGTACAATAAAAATTACTCCTGCATCATATACAATTCTTTGTATATGCCATGATGAGAGAGGAGTTCTGAATGAGTCCCTCTTTGTTTTATTTCTCCATCGCTTAATACAATAATCAGGTCAGCATTTTGAATGGTGCTCAACCTATGTGCGATTACAATGCTGGTGCGTTGGTGCATCAGGTTTTCCAGGGCTTCCTGCACCAGGCGCTCACTGCCCGTATCGAGGGCGCTGGTAGCTTCATCTAAAATAAGTATATCAGGGTTTTTTAATACCGCCCGTGCAATGCTGATACGCTGTCGTTGTCCGCCACTGAGCTTGCTTCCACGTTCTCCGATATTCGTTTCAAAACCATAATCAGATTGCTCAATAAATTCCAGGGCATTGGCAGTTCTTGCCGCGTCAATAATTTCTGCTTCCGATTTCTCTGGCATCCCAAAGGCGATATTATTTTTTATGGTATCATTAAATAATAAGCTCTCTTGGGTTACAATGCCCATCAGGCTGCGCATGCTGTGCATCTCGTAGTCTTTAACATTCACGCCATCAATTAAAACTTCGCCTTCCATTACATCATAGAAACGTGGGATCAAATCGGCCAAGGTAGATTTACCGCCACCAGAAGGGCCAACAAGGGCGACAGTTTTACCTTTCTCGATTTTTAAATTTATATTATGTAAAACATAGTCTTCCTTATACCTGAAATTAACATTTACAAACTCAATGGAATGATTGAATGATTTTAATATTACAGGATTTGGCTTATTGGTGATCGTTTCTTCCGTAGCGAGAATCTCTTCTATTCTATCTAGGCTTGCGCTGCCGCGTTTTACCAGGTTGGCCGCATTGCTTATGGCTTTGGCAGGGGAGATGACCTGGGAAAACATCCCCAGGTAAAAAATAAAAGCGCTCGCTTCCATTTCCTTATTTAAAACCATTTGGCCGCCAAACCAAAGTAAAATTACCACCGCAAGAATCCCGAAAACTTCACTTAATGGCGACGAAGCGTCATACAAACGGTTATTTTTGATGCTCAATGTGGTGAAATGCTTATTGCTATGATGCATCCGTTCCCGCATGGCTTTCTCATTATTAAACGCTTTGATGATGCGCATCCCTCCAATACTTTCTTCCAGCTGTGTAACGATATTCCCCAAAATGCTTTGCTGTATTTTTGATTCACGTCGTAAAATTTTTCCTATTCCCGCAATAACGATTCCTGCGAGAGGAAGCACCAGAAAAACAATTAAGGTGAGCTTGGTGCTCACAATAAATAACGCAACCAATACCGTGATAACAGTTATGGGTTCTTTGAAAATTGATTCAATAGCCATTAGCACGCTCCATTCCAATTGTGCTATATCATTGGTAAACCTGGAGATCAGGTCGCCCTTGCGTTCATTATTAAAATATGAAATGGGAAGACGTAAAAGCTTAGAATAAAATTTATTTCTATAATCGCGGATGATGAACTGGCGTAAAGGTGTGATGATATAAAGTGCGCCATACACAAAAAAATTCTTCAAAAGAACAGACGCCAGGATGAAAAGGCTCACATAAAGTATCGCAGCCTGCGGGCCGCTCTCATGCTTGATTTGGGTTAGATAATATTTAAAGGAATCGATGAGGGTAGGAAGAGATAATTTTAATTCAGGTTTTGTAACTACTTCTTTGTTGATATCAAAAAGAATATCCAGGAAAGGGATGATCAGGGCGATAGAGGCCACATTAAAGAGGGTGCCAAGAAAATTAAAGACAGCATTCCCTATGGCGTATTTTTTATAAGGAAGAATTAATTGGAATAGCTTTCTGAAATCTTTCAAGGGGTAAGAGATATATGGCGAAAATACAGGAATTAAAATGATTCTTCATTTCGTTCAGAATGACAAAAAAGCATAGAATGTTAGAAAGGCGAAAAGACTGCAACGCAGTCAAATAATAATAGCCGTTTGTGCAACATACTAATTAAGCGTTGTGCGGACCGAACCCCCGAGGGTTCAATATTATTCAATCCCTTGGGGTTGGTCAAACAAAGTCCTGCATCATCATTTTCCGTATGTTGCACATACGGCTATTATTGTTTGATCCACTTTTGGGTCTTAGATCATAATCATTAACCTTCTAAATACATCAAGCCACAACCACGGATATCAGAATTATCTTTCCTGCCCAGAATTTCAAATGAGGAATTACGATGCACTATCCCTAAATCATCAGTTGCAATAAAGCCACAGGAATAAATATTGGCGAGGTCTATTATATTGATGCTGCCAGCTTTTTCATTCGGGAGAATGGTTCTTGCATCATTTAAATCAGCAGTCAAAACCCGCATCCAGGGAGGGGTATGGAAGATTCCGTTCCCTTTTGAATAAGCCTGGGATAATAATTCTGTCATTCCATATTCTGAATGAATTTCCGATAAAGAAAAAGCTTTCTTTAATTCTTCATGAACTTCTGCCCGAAGCATTTCTTCTCGCCTTCCTTTCATTCCGCCCGTTTCCATGACAATCGTATTATTTAATTCCAATGGAAATTGGCTGGCAAAATCAAGCAAGGCATACGTTACACCAATAAGTAAAGTGGGAATTCCATTTTTTTCATTCTCTGAAAGTTGTGCGTTCAATGCTTCAAAATCGTGAAGGTAAAATCCACTTTGCGGGTATTTGCTTTCTCGTATAAAATGTTCTACCATATAAACCAGGGAAGAGCCTCCACGTTCTATATAATTGGGAAGCAAGCCCAGGATGCAATATTCTTTATGCTCATTATAAAATTCATGGAATGATTTTGTGAAGCTCCATTCATAAATATTAAGATCAGGAACAAAATGTTTTGATGGGATTCCTCCTGTGGTGGTACTGCTGGTGAAATAAAAATTTTCATTAGCGCCTTCGGCAATGATATGGTGAGATTTAAAAAAGGAAACGGGCAGAAAAGGAATGTCTACCACACTGTTTACTTCATCAGGTACGGTATGAAGGAATTCTAAAAAAAGTTTATAAACCGGAATATGCGCTGCCTGGTGGCGAAATAATTTTAAGGCCAGGTACTCAAAATTAAATTTTGGTTGCTGCAGGAGTTGAAAAAAGTCTTCTTCAAAATTCACACGGCAAAAGTACCAACTCTGAACTTAGGCATTGAAAATAAATTCTGCCACCCTCTCAGCACTATTTCGTAAATTTGCCGCCCTTTTATGGATTTAGAAACAAGCCCTGCAATTCCCAAACGTAAGCTATATTTAGAAAGCTATGGTTGTACTATGAACTTTGCAGACTCTGAAATAATTGCCTCAATTATGGCAGGAGAGGGGTATGCTTCCACTAAAGATATCAACGAGGCAGACGCTGTATTTTTGAATACCTGCGCCATCCGGGATAATGCGGAAAAGACGATCTGGAATCGCCTGCACCAAATTAAATATAAGGAGAAAAAAGCACGGCCTCATATGATTGTGGGCGTGATGGGCTGCATGGCCGAACGCCTTAAAAAAGAGCTGATGGATAAAGAGCAGATGGTGGATTTAATCGTGGGCCCCGATGGCTACCGTGATATTCCAAAGCTATTAATGGAGGTGGATGATGGGCAGCGCGCCATGAATATCATCCTCAGCAAAGAAGAAACTTATGCAGAAATTGCACCGGTGAAGCTCGATGAGAATGGGATGAGCTCCTATGTGAGCATCATGCGCGGCTGCGATAATATGTGTGCTTTCTGTGTGGTGCCCTTCACCCGCGGGCGCGAACGCAGTCGTGATCCATACAGCATTGTGCGCGAATGCCTGCAGCTTGAAGCTATGGGTTATCGCGAAATAACTTTGCTTGGACAAAATGTTGACAGCTATAAATGGAGCAATATCACGAATACAAAAAGAGACCTGGAAAGATTGGAACGCCAGGGTATTTTTAATAATCCAAAAAAATCGCAGGCCACCATTGATTTGATTAAAGAGCTGGATGCAGAAATTGAAAAAAATTCAGCGAAAGTAGAAACGGAGGTAAAAGATATTCCCGTAGGTGAAGAACTCATGGTGTCGTTTGCAAATTTGTTGGAGATGGTGGCGAAAGCTGTTCCCCATTGCAGGATACGCTTCAGCTCTTCCCATCCCAAAGATATTACGGATGAGGTATTATACACGATCGCGAAGCATGATAATATCTGCAAATATATTCATTACCCAATTCAAAGTGGCAGCAGCCGTGTGCTCGAATTAATGAACAGAACGTATGATGCCGAATGGCTGGTGACACGCCTGGCACGCATTCGCGAGATCTTGCCAGGCTGTGGCATAAGCACAGATATCATTGCAGGCTTTTGCACAGAAACAGAAGAAGAATCATTAGAAACGCTGGAATTGATGCGCGCATCCAAATTTGATTTTGCTTATATGTATTATTATAGCGAACGGCCGGGTACTTTGGCGGCCCGTCACTATAAAGATGATATAAGCCTGGAAGATAAAAAAAGAAGATTGCAGAATATTATAGATATGCAAAGTGAGGTAAGCAAAAAGAACAATGAGGCGCGTATTGGCAATGTATATAAGGTTTTGATAGAAGGAGAATCCAAACGATCAGGCGATGATTTGAAAGGAAGGAATGATGGGAATGTGATCTGTATTTTTCCGAAAAAAGGAGATGTAAAAAAAGGAGACTATGTGAACGTAAAAATTTTGCGAAGCACACAAACAAGCCTGATAGGCGAAATAATTGATTAGGAAGAATCTGGGATTAGTTAGGCAATAGAATTTAAGCATGGGAATAATTTCGGGGATATTAAAAAAGTTTGTGAACCCTGTATCACTCTATAAGGTAATAAAACTGCAGCGCAACAGGAAAAAGGGCGATCGTGTTCGTGATGATGAACAGCTAAAGTTATATTCCCAAATTTTAAAAGGCGACTTTTTGCATTATGGATATTTTGATGATCCGAATATAAAACCTGAAGATATCTCGCTGAACCAAATCTATAATGCACAACTTCGATACGCTGAATTGTTGCTGGGAAAATTAAATATAAAAGGTAAGAATGTATTGGATATTGGTTGTGGTATGGGTGGATTATTGAAATTGCTGATAGATAGAGGCTATATCCCCACGGCTTTAACACCCGACCGCACACAGGTGCATTATATAGCTCAAAAGCATCCGGGCATAATAATGAACCATTGTAAGTTTGAAGATTTCGATGGGGAGAAGAATGAACGAAAATTTGATGCCCTGATCACTTCAGAATCCCTTCAGTATCTGCAATTGGATATTGCATTGCCCCTGCTTCATAAAATATCCAAGCCGGAAGCGCAATGGATCGCCTGCGATTATTTCCGTACGGGAGATAAAGCGGAAAAATCAGGCCATTACTGGGATGAATTTATAGAGAAAGCAAATAGGTATGGATGGACGCTGGAATATGAACAGGATATCACACCAAACATCCTTCCTACCATCGCCTACGTATATATGTGGGGAAATAATATTGGCTTGCCTCTGTATGACTTTGGTATTAAAAAGCTACAAACGAAGGCCCCCGGAATTTATTATGCCTTGAAAGATGAATTGCCCGGCATCAAAGAAAAAATAGATAAAAATTTATTGACCATGAACCCGGAAATTTTCGCACAGAATAAGAGGTATAAATTGGTGGTTTTTAGGAAGGGTGTTCAAAATTGAGTATTCGGTATTAAGTATTTTGTATTTTGTACAATACAATACCCGGATAGAAATAAAGGAACAGGAATAATTCCTGGTAAAAAATAAAAGTTCACTAATAGATAAAACAATAGACAATGTGCATTTTCCTAAATACTAAATACTAAATACTAAATACTAGATACTAAATACTAAATACCCGATACCCCCCACCATGACATTGCAGGAAGTAAAAAACAGATTCGATATCGTAGGCAACTCGCCCTTATTAAACCTGGCGATTGAAACAGCCATGAAAGTGGCGCCTACAGAAATGACGGTGCTGATCCAGGGGGAGAGCGGGGTGGGGAAGGAGTCTTTCTCCAAGATTATACACCAGCTTAGCAATCGCAAGCATGGGCCTTTTATCGCCATCAACTGCGGCGCCTTGCCTGAAGGCACTATTAACAGTGAGCTGTTTGGCCATGAGAAAGGTTCCTTCACCGGCGCGAGCGATGCACGAAAAGGATATTTTGAAACGGTGAACGGGGGCACGATTTTTTTAGATGAGATCGGTGAGCTTCCGGCAGAGACACAGGCCCGTTTGCTCAGGATATTGGAAAGTGGTGAATTTATAAAAGTAGGCAGCAGCAAGCCTTTAAAAACGGATGTCAGGGTGGTGGCAGCAACGAATAAGGATTTATACCAGCTTACCGGCAAAGAGAAATTTCGCGAAGATCTTTACTACAGGCTCAGTACCGTGCCTATCCGTGTACCTGCGCTAAGAGAAAGAGGCAATGATATTCATTTATTGTTCCGCAAATTTGCCATGATGTTCTCTGAGAAATATAAAAATGAACCCTTACAGCTCGAACCCGAAGCTGTGCAATCGCTGCTGAGCTGTAAATGGGAAGGGAATATCAGGCAGTTAAAAAATATAGTGGAACAGATGAGTGTCTTAGAAACTACCAGGCTGATCCATGCTGACGTGATGCGTAAATATTTACCACAGGAAAGCTATTTGCCGGTGCCTGTTTCGGGCGGTGTACATACCGATACCGGCATGAGTGAAAGGGATATTTTTTATAAAATATTATTTGATGTGAAGAACGACCTGCATGAACTGAAAAATGTGGTATCAGGACTCATCCAGGGTAATATGTCGCCTGAAATATTTAATCAGAATTCCAATTTCATGAATAATGACGGGAATCATTATGCGCAGCAAGGGGGTAACTTCACCAATAATTTTATTCGCAATAATCCCAAGAACGAAACTATTATCCATATTGATGAGACCCCCAAGCCCGAAGCCAAGCTTAGTCTGGAAGACCAGGAGAAAGAAATTATCAAACGTGCCCTGGTAAAGCATAAAGGCCGCCGAAACCGTGCTGCGCGGGAGCTTGGAATAAGTGAGAGAACACTATACCGGAAGATAAAGAATTACGGGTTCGAGGATTTGGAAGCGTAGTATGTGAATTGTGAATCGTAAATAGGTAGTGCATTATGAATAACTAGTGCAATATTAATCTTATTCTGACGCTTCCTTTTTTGATCGGCAATCTCTATTTCTTAGTTAACGGTTTTTGACCCGGATAAGGGTCAAACAATAATAGCCCCGGGTGAAACCCCGGGAAAGAGGTTGGTGGTGGATTACAACCCCCATGGGTTGAACATTTTAGTCCATAAATTCAACCCCTCCCGGGGTTGTACAGACCGTCTTCATTATACACCGGGCTTCACCCGGGGCTATTATTAGTTGACCCTTTCAGGGTGAATTCCTTAGCTAATCGAAATTGTATGGATAACAGAACATGGGCTATTCTATCTTTTGACTTTGACATTTTACACTTAACTTAACACTAGTAATCAAATGAGAATATTCAATTGTAAGCACCCGTAATTCATTTGTTCGTTGTATTTACAAATACAATTTACTATCTAAATCGCCCCTACTGTTTCACAAATCGATATATCGCCTGCTCCCTGCCGTTTATTATTCTTAAAACATATACACCCGGAGTTATATCACTGCAATCCAGTTTTACTTCCTGTGAAATTGCTGGCGAATTTGATATAATTTCTTTCCCTTGTATATCAATTACTGAATAATTGAATTTATCAAATGAGGTAATAATATTTAATACATCACCTGTTGCTGTTGGATACACCTTTACATCATTAAAAAAATCGGATTTACTTATTCCCACCGCGGCGCTGATCTTTGCAAACCAAATATCGTTGGCGCCATGGTTGCCGCTTACATCAAGGTTGTTGGATCCAGTAGTGCTCACAAGGGTATAGGTACCAAGGGTAGATGTACCTCCATCATTTACAATCACCGGTGTGATTTCGGAAAAGCCTCCTCCAAAACATTTGGTTCCCAACAGGGAGCCCACAGAATTGAGGAGTCCAACCAATACATCATTGGCGCCATGGGTGCCATAAAAATTTATATCATTGCTATTGCCTGAACCACAGAGTGCATAATTATTATCGCTTAACTGCAAAATGGTAGTACCTGTTTCATTGGCGGTGCCTCCGATACATTTACTCCAGCTGAAAGTATAGGTATTATTATATTTTCCACACCAGATATCCATTCCGCCATGATTGCCCGAAACATCCATATCATTTGATTTGGTTGATCCAATAGCGATGCAGCCGGCGTCGTTGGTGGCGTATACATCATGCCATTCATCGTCGGCTGTGCCACCGTTATTTATTGAATTTAATATAGTGCCTGCACTATCGATCTTTAATAGCCAGCCATCGGTGCCCCCTTTATTTGCAGTTAAGTTGCCATTATTAGAAGACGAGGAGCCCACGATAAAAAAATTATTTACAGAAGTGGCCAGGCAGCTTGCATATCCGATATCATCCAGGGTTCCTCCATAACATTTCTGCCATAAAAAATTTCCGTTGGAATCAGTTTTCACAATCCATAGGTCTTTCATCCCATGATTACCTGTTACCTGACCACCATTAGAATTAGTATAGCCAACGGCAATTAGTTTCCCATCTGCGGCTTCATTAACACTGTATAATTCATCTTCACCGGTATTCCCAAAAACCTTAGCCCATTTGAGCGTGCCCGTAGCATCTATCTTCATCAAAAGCCCATCCTGAGAAACGCCATGCAGTCCGCTGATATCCCCGTCATTGCTTAATGTATGCCCGGCAATTACGTAACCGCCGTTTTTGAGGTTGATGATTTTAAAGCTCTGGTCCCGGCCGCTGCCGCCATAATTTTTTTGCCAGCTAATGGCGCCTGCACTGGTTAGCTTAGTCACCCAGATATCATAAGATCCCTTATTGGCTGTCAGGTCGCCGTTGGTGGAGATAGCCCAGGAAGCCATAGCATAACCACCATCGGGAGTTTTAACGATGGAAGGGTTGAGCTCCTCATCGGTGCCTCCCAGGCATTTTTGGCTTATGATGTTTCCAATAAGCTGTTGGGCCTGAAGGCTTGAAAATAAATTTACAAAAAAAAGTAAGTAGAATAATTTTTTCATGATGGAAGATGATTATTTAATTTTGAACAAACTTAGTTTTTAAAATCTGTAAAACCAAAGAATGTTTTTCAACGGCTTCTTTAACATTAACAGCCCATTTTCGTAGCATTTTGAAACCCGCCCGACCCTTAGGTTGCGGGTTTCGTTTTTTAGCATAAATAATGTAGGTTTGCACGCTTACAAAAAAAATCATCAACTCTATTTATAAATAATGAAACGTTTTAATTCAGTTAACACAATTTTAGGATGGCTTACGTTCCTTGTGGGATTGTTTACCTATGCCATGACCCTGGAAAAATCAGGCAGCTTTTGGGATTGCGGGGAGTTTGCCTCTTCAGCCTATAGATTACAGGTAGCTCACCCTCCGGGCGCACCCTTATTTGTTCTCCTGGGCCGTATATTCTCACTTTTTGCCACCCATGTCGACTCATCGCAGCATGTATGGAACGCTACCACCGCAATCAATATGTTAAGTGGCATGGCCAGCGCATTAAATGTGATGTTTGTTTTCTGGATCATAACCCACCTGGCCCGAAAAGTAATCAAGCCAGAAGAAGACGGAGAATATTCAACGGGCAATATCATCGCGATCATGGGCGCCGGACTGGTAGGTGCTATGGCTATGTGCTGGAGCGATACATTTTGGTTCTCTGCTGTTGAGGCGGAAGTTTATGCTTCATCATCTTTCTTCACCTTCCTGGTTTTCTGGGCAATCCTTAAATGGGAGAATATTGCAGACGAAAAAAATTCTGACCGCTGGATTATTCTTATAGGGTATTTCACGGGCCTCGCTATCGGGGTCCATCTATTGAATTTATTGGTGATCCCTTCATTAGTATTGGTTTATTATTATCGTAAATATACATTCTCACGCGCCGGACTTGCGAAAGCTTTACTGATCGCCCTGGCCATCCTGGGCTTCGTCAACTTTATTCTTATCCCTTGGCTTCCCATGCTCGCAGCCAAAACCGACGGCACCTTCGTGAATGTATTCTCAATGCCTTTTGGCTCCGGTGTGGCAGTATTTGCCATCACGCTGATCACGCTGGTTGTATCAGGCATCCTCTACTCAATCAACCCTAAGGAAAATTATAAATTTATGATCTGGGGT
Organism: Bacteroidia bacterium; assembly: GCA_038219845.1. Taxonomy (GTDB): domain Bacteria; phylum Bacteroidota; class Bacteroidia; order UKL13-3; family UKL13-3; genus CAINMV01. The sequence continues at coordinate 2,328 of JBBRJE010000044.1, read as the reverse complement.
AGCGCCGGCTTGCTCTTATTATTTGGGATCATCTTTGGTTCTTCCGCGAAAATGGTCATCACCCTGGTTCTGGTTTTTGGATTAGTAGGCTGGGCATTTTTCTACCTGAACAGAAAAGACAGGCCATTGATGAATACCATTATTCTCACCTTTACTTTTTTAATTATTGGGTACGGCTCTTATATTCAAACCTTGGTGAGGGCTCAAGCCAATCCACCCATCAATATGAACGCACCCAGCGACGTATGGAGCTTCCTGGGGTATATCAACCGCGATCAGTATGGTGAGACCCCTTTATTCTATGGGCCTTATTTTTATGCCGAGCCTACCGGGCAAAATGAAGGAGAAATGCAATATCGCATCGATAGGGATGCAAAAGAATATAAAGAAATTGGTCCTAAATTCTCTTATAAATATGACGATAAGGATTGTACTATCCTGCCGCGTATGCATAGCAGCCGTGCCGATCACGTGTCGGCCTATAAAGAATGGGAAGGATTAAAAGCAAATAAGAAGCCGGGCTTTGGAAATAACCTCCACTTCCTGCTGGATTACCAAATCGGCTTTATGTGGTGGCGGTATTTCGCCTGGAACTTTATTGGCCGGCAAAGCGAGGAGCAGGGCAATGGTGAAGTGAGCAATGGAAACTGGATCACGGGCATCTCCGCCTTTGATAGCTGGACCAAGGATATTAAGCCCGGTGCGCCGGCATCCTTAACTTCAAATAAAGGACATAACGTATACTTCGGACTGCCGTTCTTATTGGGCATCTTAGGATTGATATGGCATTATAAGAGAAACAGGAAGGACACTTTTATCGTAGGCACGCTATTTTTCTTCACAGGTATCGCCATCGTGCTCTATCTTAATTTCCCTCCATTGCAACCCAGGGAAAGGGATTATGCCTATGTGGGAAGCATGCAAACCTTCTGCATCTGGATCGGGATGGGGGTTTTATTTTTATATGATTACCTCCGGAAATACACCAATCCTGTGCTGGTAGCCACCAGTGTCACCGCTTTAAGCTTCCTGGCAGCGCCAGTGCTGATGGTGAGCCAGAACTGGGACGACCACGACCGGAGCAACCGTACCATCAGTGCCGACTATGCCAAGTGCTATCTTGAAAGCTGTGATAAAAATGCAATCCTGTTCACCAATGGGGATAATGATACTTATCCTTTATGGTATGCTCAAAATATAGAAGGAGTGCGACCGGATATACGTATCATCAACCTGAGTTTATTGAATACAGATTGGTATGTGGATGTGCTTAACAGGAAAGTTTACGATAGCGAACCGATAAAATTAACGCTCAAACCCAATCAATATGTATCGGGTGTGCGGGACCAGGTGTTTTATTATGCCAATAAAAAGCTTCCCGACTATACCGATCTCACCACCCTCATGAATTTTATCTGTGACGATAAAAACGTAGTGTCGATGCAGGGCGGTGGCGATGGCTATAGTTATTATCCTACCAATAAATTAAGCGTTAAAATAAATAAAGAAGAGTGCAGGAAGAATAAGGTGGTAGAAGCCGAAGACGACAGCCTTATGGTGGATAGCATCACCTGGGACATGCCGAAAGACAAATATATTTTAAAGAATGACCTCGTGACCCTGGATATCATCGCCAACAATATTAATAGCCGACCTATTTATTGGGCCATTACCACGGGCACCGAACCATACCTGGGCTTACAACCTTATTTCCAGCTCGATGGATTCACCTATAAGCTCGTGCCGATTAAAAATAAAGATATTGGCGAGAACAAGCAATCGGGGCGTATCAATGTGAATAAGCTTGATGATGTGGTGATGAACAAATTTAAATTCGGAGGATTAAATCATAAAGGTGTATATGTAGATCAGACCAGTATGCGTCAAACGTATAATTTCCGCAATGTATTCTCACGGCTTTCTTCAGAATGGATCAAAGTGGGGAATAAAAAACGCGCTATTGAAGTGCTGGATAAATGTATGGAAGAATTGCCGATTGAAAACATTCCGATGAACTATTATTTTCTTCAGATCATCGAAGGTTATTATGCAGCAGGCGATATGCAAAAAGCAAAATTCTGGAATGATAAATTATTGTTACAGTGCAAAGAAGAATTGATTTATTACAGTAAGTACAAAGGGAAAAATTTCAAGGAAGTGAAGCAGGATGCGGGACTGGATATCCAGGCTTTCCAGGTATCTTTTAGCATGGCTCAACGCAACGGACAAGCCGATTATGCTAAAGAGATTGAAAAGCAGATGGGTGAATTTAAGGAGATGGAATCTTACTTTGAAGGAAGGTAGGACCGGCAGCGCTCATCGCAGCGT
>JBBRJE010000043.1:0-13036 GCA_038219845.1 Bacteroidia bacterium | reverse complement strand
GGAACATGCAAATAAACAAAGTGTAAAACAAAATGTAAAAATGATAGTGTGGAATTTCATCACTTAACATACGGGAAAAGACGAATTTTGGATTCCTGCCAAAGAGAAAAGGGGCGTGGTAAGATAGTAGCACTCCTGAATTTCATAGCACAATTTCTGATGCATGATTAAAATACAGTATACTTTTCAATCGCATGTTTTATTTCTTCCACCTTGAAAGGCAATCCCTGGATTTTATTCAAAGGCTTGGCATCAATAAAATATTTGTCACGGATTATTTTCACCAACTGACCATTATTCATCTCAGGTACTAATACAAATTTGAAATTATGTAATATCTCCCCTAAATTTTTTGGGAAAGGATTAAGATAACGCAGGTGAACATGAGAAACACTTTTTCCTTCATTCAGGGCGTGCCTCACAGCGGTTTTAATCGCGCCATAGGTGCTGCCCCAGCCAATGATAAGCAAATCGCCTTTTTCTTCGCCGCTATCGAAAGTTTGCAATGGAATAAAATCTGCAATCCGGTCTACTTTTTCCTGTCTTAATTTTACCATGAATTCATGATTTTCCGCATCATAGCTAATATTCCCTGTTATATCCTGCTTCTCAAGTCCACCGATACGATGTTCCAGGCCAGGGGTGCCGGGTACGGCCCAGGGGCGGGCAAGCTTTTCATCACGTAAATAAGGAAGAAATTTATTTTTATCGGCCGAATTTTTTTCTTTGAGGAAAGAAACATTAATTTCAGGAAGCTCAGCTGCTTTAGGGAATTTCCATGGTTCGGCGCCATTAGCGATATAACCATCGCTCAAAAAGAAAACGGGAATCATATGTTCCAATGAGATGCGGCACGCCTCATACACTGCCATAAACGCATCATTAGGGCTATTGGCCGAAACGATCGCTAAGGGGCATTCTCCGTTGCGTCCATAAAATGCCTGGAGTAAGTCAGCCTGCTCGGTCTTCGTTGGTAAGCCTGTAGATGGTCCGCCACGTTGGATATTGCAGATCACCAAGGGCAATTCCATCACCGTTGCCAATCCAATGCCTTCCCCTTTGAGTGCGATGCCGGGTCCGCTTGAAAGAGTTACTGCCAGGCTACCGCCAAAAGCTGCGCCAATAGCACTGGTGATGCCAGCAATTTCATCTTCAGCCTGAAAAGTTTTTACGCCAAAATTTTTATGCTTGCTCAATTCATGCAATACATCGGATGCAGGTGTGATAGGATAAGCTCCCAGAAACAGCGGCAACTTTGCTTTCTGTGCCGCAGCAATAAGTCCGTAGGCAGTTGCCTCATTTCCCGTGATGCTCCTGTATTCACCCTGAGGTAATTTGGCTTTAATCACTTCATAGGTGACAGCAAAGCTTTCTGTGGTCTCACCAAAGGCATACCCTGAATTTAAAGCTTTAATATTGGCTTCTAAAATTTCCGGTTTCTTACCGAACTTGCTTTTCAGATATTGGACCGTAGGTTCGGTATTTCTATTGTACATCCAGAACAATAATCCCAGCACAAACATATTTTTACAACGGTCGATCTCCTTCACCCCAAGCCCGCTTTCTTTTAAGAGTTCACGTACCATCTTGGTTATATCTATGCGTTTCACCTGGAATTTATCGAGGGAGCCATCATTCAAAGGATTATTTTCTTCTGCAACGCCCGCCAGCCTTAAATTTTTAGGGTCGAAGCCATCGGTATTCAATATTATCGTTCCTCCGTCTTTCAGCTGCTTTAAATTAACTTTAAGCGCGGCTACATTCATTACCACCAATACATCGCAAATATCGCCCGGCGTAAATATAGCTTCCGAGCTAAAATGCAGCTGAAATCCTGAAACACCCGGCAACGTTCCCTGAGGTGCCCTTATCTCAGCCGGAAAATCAGGAAATGTAGAAAGGTCATTACCCAGCAGCGCTGCCGAATTCGTGAACTGCGAACCGGTGAGCTGCATGCCATCGCCGCTGTCGCCTGCAAACCGGATCACTACTGAGGATAATTGTTGTGCATCTGACATAAATACAATAAAAGTTTAAAAATTTGTTGATGTATAATAAGGTTCTTGCGAAGATAATATTTTTGGCAATATATGAATCGGGAAATTCATTATCGGAAACTGAGAGATCCGGAAATTATTCTGATTTAATAAATAATTTATTGAGTGTTTTTCCACCAGCTTCAATTTGAAGAATATACAGGGATGGAGGAAGCTGCAGGAAAGATTCCAACTATTAATAATATTAATTAACTATCATGAAACTTAGGTTGCTTAAACCATTCTTCCTGAGAAAGATTTCTGAAGTAATCATATGTTCTTTTTAATCCATCTTCACGGTTTATTTTCGGCTCCCAACCCAGAATTTCTTTTGCCTTGGTGATATCGGGTTTTCTCTGCTTCGGATCGTCGGTAGGTAAAGGCAGATATACGATTTTCTGCTTTGTTCCGGTAAGTTTAATTACTTCTTCAGCGAAATCTTTAAGGCTTATTTCATCGGGGTTGCCAATATTCACGGGGTATGAATAGTCACATAAAAGCAAACGATAAATTCCTTCTATTAAATCGTCAACATAGCAGAATGAACGGGTTTGTGAGCCATCCCCAAATACGGTGAGGTCTTCACCTCGTAAGGCTTGCCCTATGAAGGCCGGTAATGCCCGCCCATCGTTCAAACGCATGCGTGGGCCATACGTGTTGAAAATCCTAACTATCCTCGTTTCAAGATGATGATACGTATGATATGCCATAGTCATGGCTTCCTGAAATCTCTTGGCTTCATCATAAACTCCGCGAGGCCCTATCGGATTTACATTTCCCCAGTACTCTTCAGGCTGAGGGTGCACATCCGGGTCGCCATAAACTTCGCTTGTTGAGGCAATAAGCATTCTTGCATTCTTGGCTTTGGCGAGGCCTAATAAATGATGTGTTCCTAAGGAACCTACCTTTAAGGTTTGTATCGGGATTTTCAAATAATCTATTGGCGACGCAGGCGAGGCGAAATGTAGAATATAATGTAGCTCCCCCGGCACATAAACAAATTTGCTTACATCATGGTGATAAAATTCAAAATCCTCCAGCTTAAAGAGGTGTTCTATATTACGAAGGTCACCTGTGATTAGGTTATCCATGGCTATCACATGATATCCTTCCTTAATAAACCGGTCACATAAATGGGATCCTAAAAAGCCCGCCCCCCCGGTAATTAAAATTCTTTTTTTTGTACTCATCTTACATTTAATAGTATGAGCGAAATTACACTTTCCCCGGGTTTTAAATTCATAAAAAAAGCCCTCCCGGTTTTGGGAGAGCTTGAGTCGAGAGTATTTTATTACCTTCTGCCTTGGCCTGGACCACCAAAGGGGTCGCCGGAGGTACAGGTACAATTACATTTAGGCTTATGACCACGCGATGAAGAAGAAGATGATTTTGAATGCTTAGGTTTCTTAATCGAATGGTGCGAATTTTTATTACCGGTTCCTCCGGAAATAAAAGACAATTGTTTAGAACTCAATTCTATCATTGGGTTCTCGTCCAACATTACGTTTGAAATTTTTGAGAAGTTCATTTTGTTATTTTATTTAAGATTTTGCCTACTCTAAATGCTTTTCGGCTTACGCGGTTAAGTATTAATCAATATAAATTTTCTATTCTCAAGAAGAAGAAGATGATGATGATTTATGATGTTTTACTTTTTTTACTTTAGGGGTTTTGATGCTATGGCCGCAGCCGCATCCACCGGAAATAAAAGATAACTGTTTAGAATCCAATTCTTGAACAGGGTTGGTGCTTAATAACACTTTGGAAAGTTTTGAGAAATTCATATTTTAAATGGTTTATTTTTTTTGCCTACTCTAATTATGCTTTTCGGCTCTCGCAATTCTTTTTTTCTTTTTTTTATTCGTCTTAATTAATCATTAATAAATCAATCTTGACATATAATAACATTACAATATTTTTGCCAAGATCCGCGAAAAATTTATATGATTAAAGTAAAAAGTTGCATAATTTTTATTTATTTAAAATTTAGCGAAGTTTATTATTTTTAAATGAAAATTTAGGAACGTTTGGCACAAAGAAATATTCCTATTAAAAATATAAATATAAGATCCATTGTCACTAGTTTCCGCTTCGCGGAAATGTAATTTAACGCAGAGAACACAGAGATTAAATACAAGCAGAGGGCGCAGAGGAAAACAATTAAAGGTTTATACAACTGAATTTCCCGGTGCCCTTCCCGCCCGAAGTGGCGGGATGTATTTGTAACTTCCGCGTCCTCTGTGTTAAAACCAACCGCGTAGCGGTCCTAATCCTAACTAAACGACATTGTATAAGATTTAAATTGAGAAATCAATTAGATCTCCTGCTTGAGTAAGTGGTAATTTGACTATAAAAAAAATGGACTATAGGGGATAATTGTTCATGAATAATCAATAAATATTTTTGAAGTACTATACAATTATTAACCGCAATGAATTATTTAGACATAAAAAAAGCCACCTTGAATCTCAAGGTGGCTTAATAGGATTATTTTGGAATTATTGTTTTACGAATTTAATTGTTTGTCCGTTGCTGGTGCTAATAAAATAAACCCCAGCAGCATAAGAGCTGATATCAATTTTTAATTGTGTACCTGTTACATTTGAAAAGTCAGAAAGTGTTTCACCTAAAGTATTCATCACTTTTACATTATTTCCAATGGTTAACCCCTGAAGGTTTAATACGCTATTCGCAGGATTAGGAAATACATTCACATCATTAGCTTTATCACTGAAATCAAGGAAACGGATATTGGTATATTTATATTTTCCATCGATATCCTCCATTTTCAAACGGTAGTAATTTCCTCCTAATAAAGGTGCCTTATCTGTAAAAGCGTAATTACGTTTTACGAGGCTATTTCCTGCTGCTGCTACATTTCCCAGATATATCCAATTCGATGTTCCGGTAGCGCTTCTTTCAATAATATAGCTTTTACTATTATTCTCACTGCTTGTGCTCCAGCTTAATTTTGAAACACTGTTATTCTTAACCGCATCGAAATTTAATAAGGTAACTGGTACAGTAATTAAGCATAGTACATTATCATAAAAGAATACCTTTAAATCATTGCATCCTGTAGGCTCTGATACCTGGGATGAATAGTAGCCACTGAATTGATCTCCATTACCCGGTGTAGGTGAATATGAAATTACCGGGTCTTTAGCAGTAGTAGTATAACCATTCGGGCCAGTCCACATGTAGGTGGCTCCGGTAGATTGATTAGTAGGATTGGCCATAAAGTTTATTTGGCCGGGTACGCAAGAAACACTCGGGTTAATATGGGGAGTTCCTGCCACTATAACTTCAGCTATTGGATCAGCCGGACGTGAGCAAGCATCATTTGCAATGGTTCTTCTATAATATGTCTTCTGGTAATCCGTAGCGGTGGCTGCAGGATAATAATCTTTACTAGTTGCTCCCGGAATATCAACAAAGGTAAATCCCTGGTCTTTACTTTTTTGCCATTGGTAACCTGTAACGGTTGGAACACCATTAGGATAAGCACCACTTGTTCCATTAGTTTGGTTTGTGCCATTCCGTGTAATGGTTGGAATATTATAGGTAGGTGTCGAACCAGTAATAGGAGAAGGTGATTGACCGCAATTAATTGCCTGTGAAGTTGGAGAAACCGAATTGTTATTTAGATCCGGTGGATTACCCATAGAATAAATACAAGCCTCTAATACTCCGGGCGCGGAAACCTTATTTGTGGTTATCGCACCGGAAGTCAAAGGAACATTGTTCGATGACATTGTTGTAGCAAGGTAAGTACGGCAATTTGAGAACTGAATACCCCTTTCTCCAATTGGATCCTGGTCATTGTTTGAACCTCCTAAATAGGTGCTATAAAGCAAGGTTGTTCCGGTAGAGCTAAGCTTGGAGAAAACAGCATCATATCCACCAAAATTGGTATTCTGTACCGGGTTGCTTATTGTAGGAAAGTTTGTACTGCTGCTATATCCTAAAATATAAATATCATTATTCAAATCACGATTCAAACCCATCAGGTTAATTTCATCATCTGACCCACCCAAATAAGTGCCCCAGGTGGTAGTAGCGCCGCTCAAAGGAATCTGGCATGCAAACAAATCATGCGCACCGCCACCATAGGTGGATTGATAACATCCCGCTGAGATATTTAAGGGGGAAAGCCCTGAAGTAATACCGCCCACTAATAAGGCATCACCCAGGCGGGTTAATTCCATACTTAAGATTTGAGTTGTATCTGTGGTTGTACTATTAAAGTATCTGGACCAAAGGGCAGTACCGGTTTTCGATACCTTCATCATCCAGCCATCCATATTTCCTGTACGCGTTACCTGAGCGCTTGGATTGTTGTAGGAAATATTCGAGGCACCTTCGGTAAAACCACCCAAATAGATATTTCCGGCATAATCAAGAGAGGAAATGGCGAATTGTTCTTTAGCAGGTGTGGTTAAATCAGATCCATATTCATTTATAAAACTTACAGTAGTAAAGTCGGAGCTCATACGAAATACGAAACCGTTTAAAGCTGCACTTGATGCAGGCTGGGTATAGGTTGTGCCTGATGGGGTTTTAGGTATCGGTAAATCACCGTCACCGGCTACACCGGCAGGATGGTTTAAGCCACCGCATACTATAAGATCAAAGGCATTTGTTCCGGTTACTAAAAATTTAAAATCATAAGGGCTTACCTCATAATCATTGGCAGTGCTGGCACTTCCGAATTCACGAACTAAAGCACCATTACCATTCAGGTCCATTTTAATGATCGCCGCCTGGCCTGTTACAGCAGGTTGTGCAATTCTTTGAGTCCAGGAGCCGGCTGTAAAGCCTGTGCCATAGGTTTTGGCCAGGTTAGAATAGGTTACACCACAGATATATAAGAGTCCGTCGGAACCGATTTGAGAAACATAAGCGTTATCATTAGCATTACCTCCCAGGTAAGTTTGCCATACCCGTGTACCTGAACCTCCCGCAGTGGTGGGCTCATTATATTTTCCGATGAACATATCCAGGAATCCTGCATTGGAATTTTGAAATGCACCCACCGTGATTAATCCGGTATTGCCAATTCTACCACTGCAATAAAGATTACCTCCATTATCAATGGCGAAGGAGTGATTGTGTGAATCTACCGAAGAATTATTCGTAGCCCAGGTAGCCCAGCGCATAACAATGGGGTCAATCACTAATGTTTGCGAATGATCGTAAGTAGGAATATCAAAACTGATAATATTATTAGCCAGTACGAATTTAGAATTTATTGGTGTTTTATTTCCCAGAGCATCTAATAAATAGCTTACAGGGGCTGGAACGGAAATGTCTCCAACAGTAGTCGCTAAAATTAATTCTCCATTAGCTCCCATCCTTATTTTATTAATACCTTCAATTTCAAAAGCTAATGCCGATGCATCTGAACCGGGTTTTACAATAATGTCATTTTCCAGATCGCCTGAAGCAGAAGTGTAATAACGAACGTCGATATTGGAATAAACGTCTTTATAAATAATTTCATCAAAGCTATGAACATTACTGGCTTGCTGGCTGATATCCCCAACCCAGAAATTATAGAAATCTTTGCTTTCGTTCTTGCTTTCCACAGTCATGCCGGGATTACCATTGATAAAATGGAAACGCCAGCCGTGGCCTGTAATGGTTGGAGGGGTAGGATGCGCTTTAAAATAAGCAGATCCCGTAAATTTCTCCTCGATTTTCATTCCCCATTCACTGTTATCTACTAATGATTGGTGGTTGAATTTCCCGATAAGCATTCCTTCGGGGGTCGCAATGGCTTGCCCTTCCGAAATATCAGCTTTAAATAAAGCGTAGTTTTGCCATTGTCCCTTGTTCTGAACGAATGGAATTTTAGAAGTTTGGGCGATTGATTGGCCCAGGTTCAATAAAAATAGTAATAATAGTGAGGGTAAAATTTTGTGTATCATGTTATTCAAATTTGTTGTTGTTTAGTTGTTAGCAATTGTTATGCCGTTTTTATAAGGCCCGGGAAGAGTTGGGAATATTAATGAAAGCAGTGAACCTGAACCGCATTTACACAAGGAATCAGACGGTGATTAAAATATTGTACAACTGGAATAAGAATAAAAGTAAAAAGGGAAATTGTTGATAAATAATTAAAAGTGTACAATATAATGGTTGAATTTCCCTCATATTACACCACTTTGCTAATTCAACCCTACGAGAAAATTTACGAATTTTTAGTAAAACACAGCGATGAATAAATCTCCTTTTTACCGTATAGTATAGTAGACGTTTTGTTAATTATCAAAATATTTAAAAAAATAATTTTTTTTATTCGGAAAAAGGTGTAATATTGCATACACAAAAACGTAATTTGCGGTCACCGAAAAGCAACACAAAACGAGTAGGTAAAAAATTATTTTATCATATATACAAAAAATGAATTTCTCAAAATTATCAACCACAATGTTGAGCGCAAGCTTACTTACTGAATTAGATTCAAAACAATTATCAATGATCCTGGGTGGATGTGGATGTACTCCAAAACATCACCATCATCATGGCAATAGCCATAAGGTGCATCATTCTTCCTCTTCATCTTCGGGTGGTGGTATTGGTGGAGGAGGTAACGGAGGCGGTATTCCTCCTAAGCCACTTCGTTAATTAAAAATTAAGATTTCACAATCTAAAAAAAAAGCCCTCTATTTGAGGGCTTTTTTTTTGCACCTGATTATGATGGAAAAAGGATTAAATATTTACCAGCGTATAGCCTGGCATAAACAAAATAATGATAAGGGGCTACTCGATAATCTAATAACAGATTATATGAGCTCCTTTGAAAACTTGTTTATTGGTGGAGATAAAAAGCTGGTTGAAGGACGACGGAACGCCTTGACCGGTTTTGCCAACACTATACAGTCCGGAATAGATCCTGGGGATTATAAAAAGTTTACGAATTACTTAATAGAACATCCGGTATTTGATTTGGCGAAGAACGAAAATCTCATGCTAAATGCCTTACCAGCCTTAAATGATTTGGCGTATCAGAAATTAATAGCTTTGACCGGTATTCACCGCATTGCCGCACCTGGAGAAAGCGAAAAGCTGCTATTAGCATTAGCCGGACAGGTTTCCGATTTTATCCGTATGAATTTCCTGGCAGATTCCATAAATTACGAATGGAAGGTATTGGAAGAGAATGGTTATGCGGAGGGTATTGAAGGGGATTTTTATCACTATTTTATTTTTGATATCACCAATAAGCCGGAATGGATCAGTTATTTCTTTGATAAATATCCTGTTTTGGTTCCACCCATTTATCATTTTATTGAGAACCAGGTAAAATATATATCCAGCTTCATAGCGCATCTATCGAATGATGCAGAGGAAATAAAAAATATTTTCGGTTTGGATATTCCGGGAAAGGTAAATGAAATCAGCCTTTTCAATAATGCCTTGCGTAATAATAATACGCACGTTATTATCCTGAACACCAATGAGAATAAAAAGCTGGTTTATAAGCCTAAGAATTATGCTACTGAGTTCTTTTTCCAGGAGATCATTGGTGTCTTGGGAGCGCTCGGCCTGGCAATTAACGTAAAATTTCCAATTGGAATTAACCGCGACAAATATTCCTGGGTTGAGTTTGTAGATATTAAGCAAACGCAATGCAAGAGCATGGCTGAAGCAGAAGAATTTTTCTTTACCCAGGGCCAGATGCTTTTTATATTTTATCTTTTTAATTCTTATGATATTGGTTCAGGTAATATTCTATGCTTTGGTAATCAACCCTGTTTTATTGACCTGGAAGGATTGTTCTCAAGGGTAATAAATTTTAAAAATGACGATAGGCTTGAAAAGGCCATCGAAAGAAAGATGAATCTCAGCGTTTCGCATATCGGAATGTTGCCTAAATGGTCGAAGGAAGACCAAAAGCAAAAACCTAAAATAAAAGGGGCATTAATTTCCACGCAATCACATAACAGCCATCTGCCTTTTTTAAACAATAGCCCAATGAGTGGGGAAAATTTTATAAGCCAAATCATTGGAGGTTTTGAAACCGCATATACTTTTTGTTCTATTAATAAATTAGTCATCGATAAAATTATTACAGATAAATTATCACAGGAAGTTTATCTGAGGAAAATTCTGCGATCCTCTTCCACGTATTATACGATGCAGAAGCAATTTTTTAATCCGGTGAATCTTACGGATGGCCTTAAAGCCAGCAGGATTTACGATCATTTTTGGGCAGCACATGGAGAAGAAGATTATAACGGGGATATTGTGGAGTCGGAGATAAGACAATTATTGAATTCGGATATCCCTGTTTATGCAGTGAATACGCTTGCGGATATTTTGTATGACGGCAATTTGGTGGAGGTAAGTGCTTTGAAATTTAAGTCGGATGTACTCACTGACCTGAAGCAAAAATTAAATGGGTTATCAGCGGACGATCTGAATTTCCAGCTTAATATTATTAAAGGAACATTTACATTATTAGAAGAGCAAAATTTGCTGAAAAAATGAATCAGGAATTATATCATAAAGTACTAAGAGTAGTAAAAACTATTGCTGAAAATCTGTACAGTAAGCGCATCGTATTAGAAGGGGAGACGAGTTGGGTTAATAAAACGAAAGGCCTGTTTTCGAAAGGTTCGCGCTTCACTTCATTGGATGGCAGCTTTTATAACGGGGAATTGGGCATTGCTTATTTTTTCCTGTATACCGCCAGGAGCTTGAATGAGCCTGATTATTACAGCCTGGCATGGCAGATATATAAAGACCACAGGGATGATTTTATATTTGAAATTGAGCATGATTTAGAGAAGGAGAGCTTCGACAGGTATAAAATTGTAGCTGATACGAGTGGACTGAATTATCCCCTTTGCCTCCTTGGTTTTGTTGATCATGCAGATACTTTATATCCTGAAAAAAACTTATGGGATGAAGAATTGGCTGATATTTTTCTTCGATGGTTAGATAATCATATGTCGCAGCAGCTGGCCCCTGATTTTTTCTTCGGTCTGGCAGGGAGTATCTGTACGCTGCTTAATATTTATGAGCGGAAAAAAGATCCGCGTTTTTTAGATATCGCGATAATCTGCGCAGATAAATTAATTTCCGACGCCCATGAGAAAGATGATTTTTTATACTGGTTAAGCGATAATGAAAACGATGGCAAAAAGGTGAGTTATTCACTTGAAAGCTTTGGATTGGGAAACACCGGAATCGCTTATGCTTTATCAAGGATATATAGGCAAACTTTGAATCTAAAATATCTTACGGCAATAAAAAAAGCGATGGCTTGCGAGCATTGCAATGTAATTCCTGAAACTATTTTGGACGAGGAAAAAATTTTTAGCGAATCAGAATTTAATGATTCATGGTTTAACGGCAGCAGTGGCAAAAAATGGGGTGCATTGCTTGTGAATTATTTTACATCAGAAGTAATGGCTGAAAATACTATTTTTTATGAAAAGGAAAACCTGGTAAATACTTTGGGTCATACATTTTCATTGAACTTTGGAGATACAGGTATTATTGAAGTTATCAAGCTTTACGCTAAGATTTCGAATGACCGGGGGCTGGATGAGGAGATGGATATTTATCTTGAAAAAAATATTGATGAATACCTTCATACGGGAAAGTTCAAATTCGGAAAGGAGAATCCTTTGATGGGGTTTTTAGGATTATTTGACGGTGAGGCAGGAATTGGATATCAATTGCTTAGATTTGCCCAATGGGAGCATATTCCGTCGCTTCTGGCCCTGGAATCGCCAATGCGTAACATTTTACCATTACACGAAAAACTATAATTCTCCAAAAGATAAAACATGTCATTTCCACATTACTTACAAGCTGATATTTTAGATTGTGGACCAACCTGCTTAAAGATAATCGCCAAATTTTACGGTAAAAATTTTACTGTTCAAAAGCTGAAGGAATTATCATTTACCAATAGGCAGGGAAGCAATTTTTCTGGCCTGGTATCTGCTGCAGAAAAAATTGGGTTCCGCACCAAAGCTGTTAAGGTGAATTTGAATGCCGTTATCGAAAAGGAATTATATCCTGGAATCTACCATTGGGATCAAAATCATTTTGTTGTCGTTTATAAGATCAGGGGAAATACGGTATATGTTTCTGATCCTGCCATTGGGCTGGTAAAGTATCCTAAGAAAGAATTCCTCCAGCATTGGATCAACAGGCAGGCAAAAGAAACAACCAATGAAGGCATCATTCTTTTGCTTGAACCTTCCAAGGAATTTCTCGATGTACCGGAAGACAAAGGCAACGATAAGGCGGGATTCGGATTCTTATGGCGCTATTTATTCATCTATAAGAAATTTGTTGTTCAAATAATTATCGGGCTGCTTGCCGGTAGCCTGATGTCGCTGATCTTTCCATTCTTCATGCAAAGTGTTGTGGATATAGGGATTCAACAAAGGGATATTAATTTTATTTACCTGGTGCTCCTGGCCCAGCTTTTCCTTTTCCTGGGAAGGACGGCAATGGAAATTATACGGTCGTGGATCATGCTCTATATGAGTTCCAGGATCAATATTTCACTGGTGGCAGATTTTTTCATAAAGCTGATGAAGCTGCCGATATCATTTTTTGATAATAAAGTCTCGGGTGATATATTACAACGGATATCAGACAATAAGAGAATTGAGAGCTTTATCACAGGAGATTTTATCTCAGTTGTATTCAGCATTTTCAACCTGCTGATGTTTAGTATAATCCTGGCATTGTATAATATGCAAATCTTTGCTGCCTTTATGATTGGAAGCCTGATTTATTTTGGATGGATCTTCTTCTTCCTGAAACGCAGGGCTGTGCTCGATTTCAAGCGATTTCAAATTTCAAGCGAGAACCAAAGCAAGGTGATTGAGCTGATCAATGGGATGCAGGAAATAAAGCTGCACAATGCCGAACGCAAGAAACGCTGGGCCTGGGAAAATATTCAGGCTCGTTTTTTCAGCGTGAATGTTAAATCACTTCGTTTGCGCCAGATGCAGACTGTGGGATCC
>JBBRJE010000042.1:0-13070 GCA_038219845.1 Bacteroidia bacterium | reverse complement strand
TTGTTATTTATCCCATTAATTGCTTTGAGGTTTGTTGAGTGTTTGGCAATTGTGTCTTGTCGAAGTTGAATTAATTGATTAAATAGGAACTCAGTGGTGTCAATTGATGTCATGAAATTGTTGTAGATACCGTGTGTTTCTTCGTCTTGTTTGGTTTCCAACTTGGTTAATATGTTATAAATATCAGTTTGCAAAAACTCTTTAAACCGATTTGGTTTTATGGCGATTACAACTGGAAATCTGTAAATATTTGTTTCTTCATGTTGGATTGCATCAAAGTATGTTTTTAATCCATTGTTCTGGCTCTCAACAGCTTTGCTTAAATGTCTAACAGCTTCAAGTAATGAACGTCTGACTAATGAAATTCGTTTTGTTTCCTTTCTATTCTCCTTTCGTCTGTCAGCGCGGACTAAATAAAATGCAATTAGAACCCCAATAATTGGTCCTATTAATGTCCCAACCGCAGTCATTAATTCGTATAAGGTCATTTGTTGTAATGTTGTGTCCATTTACCTATTTGTTTTTGTTTGCACTGTCGTCTTAGCATGACCGATAACGCAAATATATGCGAAAGTTATACGAAATAAAAAATATTTTCTATCGCTATTCACCTTTGCTGTATGTGGCTATGCGCATGTTTATGACGAATTTAACTTTCGCATATATCCGAACGGCGTAGAATTTATTGGCTCTTTTCTTTGTTTCTCTCTTTAATTCTTATTTTTGAAACAATTAATAATTCAGCATGAATTTTAAATGCGAAACGCTCTCTATTACAGATGACCCTGATTTTGGTTGTACTATTTCATTTTCAGATGAAAAACCTGGAAACAACGAATTCAAATTAATGGAGGAATTGATGCACCCATCATACAAGTATTTGTTGCTCTAGGTAAGCTACCCGGAAGATGAAGATTATGATGAGGAATATGATAAAGAATATGATGAGGCTTTTGAAGAAGAAGATAATGGAGATACAGTTGATGAGGAAGAAGAGGAAGGGATACCATACTGGTACACCGTGGAGTCTTCCGAAAATTCAGACGGTTTTAGCCAACGCGAGAAAATAATAATATGGAAGCTGAATAAAGAATTAATTGAAATTAGCTGGGGAGGAGCTTCTATTACTATCGGGTTGGATATTTCTGCCGAAAAACTGGCGGAACTCAAAGAACTGCTCGAACAAAGATTCGAATCCAAAATCATTTTTATGGAAAAATAGTAATTCCTGATAACTTTCTTAAAAATTTAAATCTTCTAAGGGACTCTCAATTTTACTCAAGTCACGAGTGGTTACATGAAGATACCTGAGCGTGGTTCTAAGGTCGTTATGTCCTAATATTTTTTGAATATAGGTAATGTCAACTCCTTTGTCTAATAAGTGTGTTGCATAACTGTGCCGCAAGGCATGCACACTTCCTTTCCGGTTTATTTTCGCTTTCCTCTTGGCCCGGTCTAATATAGCCTGCATGCTACGCGCACTGTAAGGCATGCCTTCATACTGCCCTTCAAATAAATATTTTTTTGGCTTGTATGCCGCCGCATATTCTCTCAGGTATTTTAAGGTGGTCTTGGATAAGGGCACGATCCTGTCTTTTTTTCCTTTGGCCTGGATCACATTAATGATCATTCGCTTACTGTCAATATCCCTTACCTCCATCCCAACTAATTCACTCACACGCAAGCCGCCGGAATAAGCAAGCAATAACATGGTTTTATGCTTGAGGTTGTCTGTGTTTTTTAATATCATCTCAATCTCCTCCTTGGAAAATAACTTCGGATTTTGTATTTGCTTTTTGGGCCTGGGTATATCAAAAAATATTTTCTCCCGGTGCAATACTTGCTCGAAATAAAACTTAACCGCATTGATTCTGCTATGCATGGATGCCTCCGTCAGCTTTAGCACATTGGTGCAATACAGAAAATAACTCCTGATCCGCTCCGCATCACAATTTCTTACATCATAATCTTTGAGAATATAGAGGAGTTGCGCAAACTCAATGCTGTAAGTTTTAAGCGTACTCGCGCTAAGGGCCCGCAATTGAAGGGTTTCTATTAATGCATTGTAAGCGGGCTTGTTTATGGGATGGATTTTTTCTAATAAATTTTCCCCTTGTGCTCTTGCTTTTATGCCAAATTTATCGCGGTAGAATTTGTTGTCGGTTACATACCAGGCTTTGTTTGTAAAGCTCCATTTTATGCCTTGAAGTTTTTTTACCCTTTCGGTTAATGCTTCATCTTTTTCAAAATAAATAAAGATGACATTTTTGTTTGCATGCACCTTTGCTTCAAATTTTACTTTTGAATTACTCATTTTTTCAATTTGTTTATTATTGAAGCAAATTTATAAAATAATTCTTAGGTAGAAAGTATAGGGAATCATAAATTTCAATGAATCGCTATAACCCAATGGTGCCGGGTAATACAATTCGAATATCATATTACCTGCCCTTCCCCATCTGTTAATATTTCAAAACCGAAAACCATCCTCCCTTAATTGGTTATCTTTGCGGCCTTCAATGGAATTAGTAAAACGGGATATCAGGGCGCTTAGCCTGGAGGAAATCACTCCTTTATTTTTGGAGATGGGACAACAAAAGTTTCGCGCCAAACAAGTATATGAATGGCTCTGGAAGAAGAGCGCGCATAGCTTTGAGGAAATGACCAACCTCTCCAAAGACCTACGCGACACCCTGAACAATAATTTTAGCATCAATAGCGTTAAGGTAGAGAAGAAGCAGCTCAGCGGCGATGGAACGATAAAATCGCGGTTCCTTTTGCATGATAATTATTTTGTGGAAGGGGTGCTTATTCCGGATAAGGAAAGGATGACCGCTTGCGTGAGCAGCCAGGTTGGATGCAGCCTCGCCTGCACCTTTTGCGCTACAGGTAAGATGGACCGTATCCGCAACCTCAACGCAGATGAAATTTACGACCAGGTGGTTCATATTCGCAACCAGGCCATGCAGAAGCACCAGGCGGCCCTCACCAATATTGTATTTATGGGCATGGGGGAGCCGCTATTGAATTATAAGAACGTGATGGGAGGGATAGAAAAGATCATCTCCCCGGAAGGCCTGGGGATGGCAGCTTCCAGGATCACCGTTTCTACTGCCGGGGTGGCCAAAATGATAAAGAAGCTCGGTGATGATGGCGTAAGATTTAATTTGGCATTGAGTTTGCACGCTGCAAGCGACGAAAAGAGGGATAAGATCATGAATATCAATGAGACGAATAAGCTGGATATTCTGGGCGAATCCCTCCGTTACTTTTATAATAAAACAGGTAATAGGATCACTTTTGAATATATAGTCTTTGATAATTTTAATGATACCCTGGATGATGCGGAAGATTTATACCAGTTCAGCCGCAATGTACCATGTAAAATTAATTTAATCGAATACAATCCTATCGGTGATGGCATGTTTGAAAACGCTTCCATCGATAAGATAGATCGGTTTCAAAGATACCTAAGCAGCAAAGGACTGATAGTTACCGTGAGGAGGAGCAGGGGAAAGGATATTGATGCCGCCTGCGGACAGCTTGCCAATAAAGGATAATAAAACACGCGCTGCAACTAAATCGGCGGCTTTCGTCAAATAACCGAAGTATAAGGACATCTAACCAATAACAATATAAGAATCGGGGCAGAATTTTTACTTGTTTTAATTTTATTCAATCATGAAACCGCTTCGTTTCTCCCTCCTAATAATTTTTGCCATCTCCCTGGTGTTCTCCTCCTGCAGTAATAAAAACCATCCCCGTAAATGCAATGGCAAGCGCGGATGCAGGGTAGAGATGGGAACGATATAAATTACAGCACACATTTACCGGACTACTATTTCCCACGTATCATTTTCCACCAAAAGCCGGGATTGCGGAATTGAGCCCTTAGGTCAAGGTCTTCAAACATACAGCTGATGGTATCTCGTAATGTTTCACTCCGCTCCGCCCTGTTCACCACGAAGTTAAATAGCTTATTGTATTTGCTTAGCTTCTGTAAAGTATGGCTTAGCTTCAGCTCGCTCCATAGCCGCTCATAAACAGGTACGTCGTAATTGGCTGCGAAAAAGGCCGCGCTGAAATCTCCCGTGTCTATTCCTTTTTTAATGGCTCTGGCGGCGAAATAACCGCTATACAGCGCGTTTCCAATCCCTTCACCGGTAAAAGGGTCGATCAAGGATGCGGCATCCCCGGTGAGCAAATAATTATTCCCGCTGAGGCTTCTTTTTTTACTCCCCAGAGGCAATCCCCAGCCGCTTATTTTGCCTTCTAAAGTTGCATTCGAGAAACGGTAATTGATATTGGGATTTTCGGCAATAGCTTTGAGCATCTGTGCTTTTAAGTTCACTTTCCTTTTGCCCACGGAGGCCGAAAGCATTCCCGCTCCCACATTGCAGGTGCCATCACCCAATGGAAAGATCCAGAAATAGCCGGGCAAAAGTTCATCCAGGAAATGCAGTTCAATAAAATTTTGAGGGTGCAGACCGCTCACATTGCTATAGTAAGCCCGGATGCCTGCACAATAATGCTCCGGTTCCATGGCCCCGTTGACGAAAGTTTTTTCTACGATGCTGCGGTCGCCATCGCATCCTACGATGATATCAAAATCAAGGGATTCCTCCTTTTCATTCGATTTA
Source organism: Bacteroidia bacterium (assembly GCA_038219845.1). Taxonomy (GTDB): domain Bacteria; phylum Bacteroidota; class Bacteroidia; order UKL13-3; family UKL13-3; genus CAINMV01. The sequence continues at coordinate 8,430 of JBBRJE010000042.1, read as the reverse complement.
TAGTTGAGGGTATTTTTATGTTTTTCTTTTTCAATGGAGATGACCTCCGCCTCACTGATCAGCTGTGCGAAATCCGGATCCAGCTGGTTCACCATAAAATTGTCGAAATGGGTGCGGCGGCTAATGAAACCGGGTGCGTGGGGCTCCAGGCTTGTATTTTTTTTAAAGGGAATGTCTAAGGCTTTTCCATTTGGGGCCACAAACTTCACCCCCCAGGATCCGAGGAAATTAGTGCTATCGCCCGCCATCCGATGAATTATTTTTTCATCATATTTTTTCAATACTTCTACCACTTTTCCACTCAGGGCATCACCACAGATCTTATCCCGCGGGAAAGCGCTTTTATCTAAAATAAGATGGGGTATTTTTTTCTGGGAGAGAAACATGGAGCTGCTGCATCCCGCAGGGCCGGCGCCAACAATGACGATTTTTGGATCCAAAGCTTAAATTTATTTTAGTATCACTTCTTTAAGCAGCCCATTTTCACTTCGTACTTCCACATGCTCTTCCAGGGTAGTGGCCAGGCTCATGCCTACAAAATCGGCAGCGATAGGAAACTTGCGGTGGTTACGGTCGATAAGCGCCACTGTGCGTATGGTTTTCATTGGCTTTTTGATAAAATAATTCAGGGCAGCCACCAGGGTGCTGCCGCTATTCAGCACATCATCAACCAATACCAGTGCGTTATTCTCAATGCCTTCATCCCGGCATATCACAGCATTGGTGAAAGGCAAATGCTTATCCACTTCGATCTCAAGCAAGGATGTTTTTATATCGCAGATGGTGCTGAAAAAATCGTTGAGCTCTTTCGCAAAAATATATCCATTGCCTTTGATGCCGGCGATGACGAGCAGCTTTTCATCCTGGTGCTCTTCAAAAACCTGGTAGGCCAGCCGTTGAATTTTTTGCTGCAGCTGTTGCGAATTTAAAATAACATGGTCCATATATGCAGAAGCAAAAAAAGCGAATTAATCTGATTATTTGGAATACAAAATACATCTTGCCAGAAATTCACACACTTAGGAAGACCTTCAAGCATATTATATTCATAAATCGCTAGGTATTCATCGGGCGTGGCAAATATCCCATCCTTCGTCATTCAGAGGGTGTTCGCAAAAGTTTCGTATATTATATCTTTTTCAACGCCCGAAGAATCCGCTTAATTTTAAAAAAAATTAAAAAGGAGAACATTCAAGCATATTATATTTATAAATCGCTAGGGATTCATCGTTCGTGGGAAATATCCCATCCTTCGAATTTTTATTGTACGCCCTCTGAATAACGCCTGGCCGTATAAGGTTGAAGGATTTAAATCCAACAGCATTTACTTGTAATTAGGATAAATAAATCTTCCCCACGATTCGCGCAACATGATCAATTTGTATTCTATAAAAAAGTGTAAATTTCAGTATATTCGCGTTTGTTATGGCGGCCTATAAGGTTTTATTATACTATTGCTATGCTCCCATTGCGGAGCCGGAGACTTATGCCCTGGCGCATCTTGAATTTTGCAAAAATTCGGGATTGAAAGGCCGTATTATTGTTGCAGCTGAAGGGATCAACGGCACGATAAGCGGCTCCCCGGAAGCCTGCGAAAATTATATGCAATACATGCATCAGGATCCGCGATTTGCCGCTATTGATTTTAAGATTGATGATACGGAAGCCCATGTGTTTCAGAAAATGCATGTACGTTTTAAGCCCGAGATCGTGCACCTGGGAGTTAAAGAAAAGACCACCATCGATCCTACCCGGCGCACCGGCAAACATTTATCCCCAAAAGAATTCCTGGCCATGAAAGACCGTGAAGATGTGGTGGTGGTGGATATGCGAAGTGATTATGAATATGATTTGGGCAAATTTAAAAATGCAGTAACGCTCGGCCTGGAAAACTTCAGGGACCTGCCTGCGCATCTTCATAAACTAGAAAAATATAAAGATAAAAAAATTCTTACGTATTGCACCGGCGGAATAAAATGTGAGAAGGCTTCTGCCTTATTGCTGGAGAATGGTTTTGAAGACGTATATCAATTACATGGCGGCGTGGTTAAATATGCGCAGGAAACCGGTGGTGTTGATTTCGACGGGGAGCTTTATGTATTCGACGGTCGCATCAAAATAGAAGTGAATAAGGTAAACCCCGCTATCATTTCCAGATGTTTTGCATGCGGCACTCCTTCTCCCCGGATGGTGAATTGTGCCAACCCGGAATGTAATATTCATACTACGATTTGTGAGAAATGCGGCATCGAATATGATGGCGGCTGTAGCACCGAATGCAAGGAACATCCACGCAAACGGCCGTATAACGAAAAAGGATACTATCCAAAGCCGGCCATAGAATATATTTAAATCCCAAAATACATGACCGAATCCGATATCATTAAATATTTTACCGCAGAGAAAAATGAAAGCTTAATCTTCGTAGCGCTAGGCATGGTGGCCATCAGCCTGGCTTTTTATGGAATGTTTTCATTGCGCACTGATTTTTTCCGGGGGATGTTTTATCCGCTTATATTAATTGGCTTGATTCAGCTCGTGGTGGGTGGCAGCGTTTATCTGCGCTCACCCAAAGATATTGAAAGGGTATCTGCACAATTTAACAACGATCCTGAAAAGCTGGAAACGGAAGAAATGCCACGGATGATTGTAGTGAATAAAAATTTCATGATTTACCGTTATACAGAGATTGCACTTGCCCTGGTTGGGGTCTTCTTTTTTCTAAGCTTCAATAAAGAAAGTTTTTATTCAGGGTTGGGAATTGGCTTGGCAACGCAGGCCATCGCGATGCTTTGTGCCGACTATTTTGCTGAACAACGGGCAAGGGAGTATACAGAAATTTTAAAATTTTTCCTTCATTTGAAATTCACTGCCTGAATTTTTACCCCAGGTAAAGATGCCGTTTAAAAAATTTATTCCAACAGCTTTTAAAAAACCTTTCTGGTGGTTATTTAAGGCGCCGCAGCACCAGGCGGGCTTATTCACTTATGGGCTTGAGATCAAAGGCTATATTGGAATTATTTCGGATATCATATTTTCTTCATCAAGAAAAAGAAGAGCTCCCATAACCATTTGTGTATCCAATAAAAACAGGTCGGAAGCCGTGATTAATTTTTTAGTGAAAAGCATCATGGAGGCAGACAATTCACATTTAATCTCGTTGAGTGTATTTGATTGTGGCAGCGATGATGCATTGTTACTTGAAAAAACATTGAAGGACAAATTCGGAGAGCGAGTGCAATTTGAATCAATGGAAATGAATTTCTCCCGAAGTATTGCACTTAATAGAGCAGTGCGAAACGCAAGAAATTCTTTGCTGTTAATTTGTGATGCAGATATTTCCGTACCAAGAAATATTCTTGAAAAAGTAAATTTTTATATTCATTCAAACCGCGCCTGGTTCCCGGTTTGTAAAGCGTTTGCCACGAAGGAAGAAAACTCTTTTTCATGGTATATGGAAGGAAAAGGAATTGTTGGCTGTACTATAGAACAATTTGAAAAGTGCCAGGGCTTTGATGCAAGCATTACGGATTGGGGCGGAGAAGACTCTGATCTCTGGTACCGTTTCTGGAAGAATAAAATTTTTTGTTATCGGTCGAAGGAAGCGAATTTAATTCACCATTGGCACCCCTCAGTGGAAAGGGCGAAGAAGCAATGGTGATGGTTCAGCAGAATAGGCCCGACAAATAAAAAAGGCGGACATCAGTCAATGTCCGCCTTCTAACTTATTGAAACTATTTAAGCTTTAATCATTACTCCGGTAGCCATAAACCGCCATTCTTTCTTGGGCTTGGTAATGGCTTCTATTTCCACTTTCGATTTTCCAGCATCTTCAAGATAATGCCGCTGTTGCTTAACGCTAAGTTCTCTTAGTTTCGGTGTGCCATAAAAAATCACATTGGTTCCGGCAGGGGTGGTCATGGGTATGCCTACCTCCTCACCTTTTTCATCATCAGAAACAATTTTAATGAATACATCACCGCCTCTGCCATCATCGCCACGGAACCAGCATCCTTTCTTTTGGCAAACGGTAGTTACTGCGGCAGATACGGTATAATCCTTTGTAGTATCAAGCTTCGCAGGATCAGCCATAAGGTCGGTTAGCTTTTGGGATGTGCCGTAATCGAATTTTACGCCATACAAATTATCTTTTATTTCGGCTTTCACTTCTGCAGGCTTATTGGCCAAAGAATCAGAGGCGGCATTGTTTTTTGAGGTGTTCATTTGATTGCATGAACCAGAAATGAAGAGCGCGATAGTGCAAAGGGATAATAATTTAAACATAGAGGATATTTATGATGGATTAGGGTTTGATAATTTTATTCTGTAATTTTTAATTCGTTGATAATATTGGTTGCGCCACCAAGCTTGTCGATGCAAAAAAGTACATATCGAACATCCACGCAGATGGTGCGTTTGTATTTCTTGTCGAAAAAAATATCGCCGCTCATCGCCTCCCAGTTGCCGTCGAAGGCGAGGCCGATGAGCTCGCCATTAGCGTTCATTACAGGGCTGCCGCTATTTCCGCCTGTGATATCATTATTGGTGATGAAGCCTACGGGAAGATGTCCATCGGCAGTAGCATAGCGTCCGAAATCTTTTTTATTGTAAAGGTCGATCAATTCTTTTGGAATGGTAAACTCAGGATCAGCTGGATTGTATTTTTCCATTACCCCATCAAGGGTAGTCATATAGCCAAATTTCACCGCGTCTTTGGGTTCATAATCCTGCACATTACCATAGCTCACCCGTAAGCTGCTATTGGCATCGCTGTAAAATGTTCTGCCTGGCTGCATTTCCATTAATCCTTTCACATACAAACGCGATAAGGTGGCATTGCGTACTCCAAAGGCATCGATGGCGGGCTTGAATTTTTCGTAATAATTAGTCATAAAGCCTTTCACATACTGGTATGCAGGGTCTTTCTTTAATGCCTTCAGGCTGGGTTTCTTTAAGAAAGCTATCAGCCTGGCACTGTCGGCGAAAATACTTTTAGCATAAACCATCTCTGCATAATTCATAAATTTTTCCTTGCTGGTCTTGCCTTTGCTTTTGGAGATGATGGTATTGATGATCGGAGCGCGGTTGGCCGGACTGCAATGATTATAATAGTATTCCAGAACTTCCGCCATGATCTTTTTATCGGCTGCTTTTATCTGCATTTTTGAATCGGTGATGCGTGGAATAATTTTTTCGCCCAGCTTCCTAGCGTCTTCCATATGACCATTGGCCAGCATCGTATCCAGTTGTAGTCCCAGGGAGGCGAGCGATGCCACGTTATTGGCCATCAGCCCTTCATTGATATAGGTGCGTTGCACCGCAATGGATTTATAATTGGCATATTCAGCATCCACATCGGAGATGATGGTAGTATATTCATTTTTTCCTTTGGCCCAATTATTAAATTCAATCTCTTCCTTCGCTTTTTGCTCGTATACTTTCAGGTGCTTGAGCTGCTCTGTCTGGCCGATATAATACTTCCAGTAATTGGAAATATTAGCATAGGTGGAGGATAATTCGAGGCGCACATTAACATCCTTATCCATTTCCTCTTTCCATGCTTTTAGCCTGATATCGCGCAGATCCACGATCGCAGGATTCACCGAATTTATGGCTACATCAATTCCATTGGCGAATTCATAGCGGTTGGTTCTTCCGGGGAAGCCCATGATCATAGCATAATCACCTTGCTTCACGCCTTTGATTGATACAGGGAGTGAATGTTTGGGCTTGTACGGCACGTTATCGGCAGCATAGGCGGCAGGCTTATTTTCTTTATTGGCATAGATCCGGAAAATGCTGAAATCACCGGTATGACGGGGCCACATCCAGTTGTCGACATCGCCGCCGAATTTCCCGATATTCTGTGGCGGGGTTCCTACCAGCCGAACATCATTATAACGTTCGAGAACAAAAAGGTAATAGGCATTTCCACGAAAAAATTCACGAACGAGGGCTTCGTAACCTGTGCCTTTGATGGCTTCATCCGTGAGCTTCTTATATGCCGCAGCCAGCTTTGCAGCTTTAGCCTCTTCCGTCACACCCGTAACCTCTGCCATCACTTTCGAAGTCACATCCTCAATGCGTACCACAAATGCTACGCTCAGCCCATTTGCAGGTTTCTCCTGCTGCATTGATTTGGCCCAAAATCCATTATCTAAAATATTATCAGCCGGCGTGCTATGGGCTGTGATATAGCTGTATCCGCAATGATGGTTGGTAAACACCAGGCCTTTATCGCTCACCACCTCACCGGTGCAACCTCCGCCAAACCATACTATAGCGTCCTTAATGCTTGAATTATTGATGCTGTAAATCTGTTCTGCAGTAAGCTTGCTTCCATGCGCCTGCATATCCGCCTGGTTATTGCCTAGCAAGATGGGAAGCCACATTCCTTCATCAGGCGGTGTTACGGCTTTTGTAAAAATAAAAGCCAGCAAGAATATTATCGTGTTAAAAAATTTCATGGTTATAGTATGATAAAATCAGGGCGCGAAAGTAGGAATTTTTCCTCCAATTTGAGGAAACATAATGGGGGATTTTGATGTGGCTGTAAGCTTTTTCCGGGCTAAAGTAATATGCAGGAATTTATTTTTCGTCTTATTTTATCTTGCCTTCCCGACTCACTTCATCTTTCACTTCAGCAAGTAAAATATCAATATCCTTGATTAATTTTTCTACTTCAAACTGGTCTGTGCCATCTTTTGCCGAACGCACACGCCCTTGTGGGTCTACCAGGATCATCCATCCCGAATGCTGGTATTGTTTGGCTGGATCAACATGCACAGAATCTTTATAAGCGACATAAAAATATCCTTGATTGGCAATTTTCAGGATGTCCTCTTCAGGACCTCTTACAAAATGCCATTTGGAAGTTTCTACTTTTAAGGAGTTCATATATTCCTTTATCCTGACCTTGGTATCATTTTCCGGATCGATAGTATGGGAAAGAAAAACAATAACCGGATTGCCGGTGTACTTATCATAGAGGCGTTTCATTTGAACATTCATCTTCGGGCAAATGCTATTGCAGGATAGAAAAACAAAATCAGCAACGTAGATCTTATTTTTAAAGGTTTGATTCGTAATCGTATTACCATCCTGATCGGTGAATGAGAAAGGGGGAATGGTTTGGTAAATGGTATCGACGACCTCCTTGCCGTCAATCATTTTTTTCACCACTTCACGTTCACCTGCGATGGGTAATTTATCACCCGAATGGGTGCAGGAAATAAAAGTAAAAACCAGGAGAGCAAAAGTGGAGCTTAAGAATTTTGACATGTAGAATAGTTAGGAAGCCTTAAAAAAACATAAAACCAGATGGAGAATAAATGCAAAAGTAGAACATATTTTCCGGGTGCAGGATTAAAATATATGTTTATTATCCTCGCCCATAAAAGAGAATCATCAGAATGCCTTCCTTAACATTTCCGCATAAGGCGTTGGCAAAGGGCTTTGTTCAATGGCCAGGGCTGCTCTGCCAATATCATAGTCGAGTCGGATAAATTCAATATGTATGCTTTCCTTTTTTGTTTTACTGCTGTTTTCATCCAGGCTCAACATTACATAACAGGCTCGGGGGTCTCCGTCTTTGGGTTTGCCTATTGAACCTGTATTGATGGCATGACGGAAGGTTTTAATTCCTTCCTTCTCATATTCAAGGATCCTGTGGAAAGGCTTATGCGTATGCCCGAAAAACATCAGGTCGGCATGGGATTTTTCCATGATTCGCAACATGCTTTTCTCTTGCCGGTCTTCAAATAAATATTCATTTATTTTTCTTGGGCTGCCATGAACCATTAATAAAAACAAGGATTCATTGTTCAGCTGGTATTCAAGCTGGATATGAGCGGGAAGCGTTCTCAGATATTGTCGTTCCTCATTATGAATTACACTATTGGTATGGGCCATGGGAGCTACATCCATTGCCCATACCAATATTGTCGTTCCTCATTATGAATTACACTATTGGTATGGGCAATGGATGTAGCTCCCATGGCTTTTTCTGTTTCGTTAGTGTAGGCGCATCCGCAGTCTGTTGAATTTCTTCCTACGCCATAATCGTAATTGCCTGCCAGAGTAGGAATGGCCCTGCGCCTGATCTCATGAATAACCTCGTTAGGCCATACATTGTATCCTACAAGGTCGCCCAGGCAATACACCGCATCGGGCTTCTTACGATCCAGGTCGTCGAATAAAGATTCTAATGCCGGGAGGTTGGAATGCACATCGCTGAAAATTGCAATTTTCATTTTTGATCTTTTTTAGCAACAACCCGAACCGGGAGAGCAGCAGGAGGTTGTATTGCCTGCCAGGCTGGCCAGATAGCTTTTTTGTTTAGGCTGAGGAATATAACATTTTGTTTTGGCCAGGCAATCGGTATGTTTAGCAACTAGTATGAATTGTTCTCCTGAAATATCGAGACCATAC